>JASMLC010000010.1:48773-50451 GCA_030748895.1 Candidatus Poseidoniia archaeon | reverse complement strand
GATGGCGAGCCGGTGACGGTCGCCATGTCCCCCGCCGGCAACGGCGTCTGGGAAGTGGTGCTGCTGCCGGCCGAAGGCAATCTTGAGCTGGCGGTCATCGCGAGCGACGGGAGCAACGTAGTCGAGACGCAAGCGACGACGCTCGAAGTAGCGGCTGGCGCTGCACCGGCGGCTCCCGCTTCTGGCGGTAGTTTGCTCGCGGCGGCTGCGCTCGGGGCGGTGGCGATGCTGGGTGCGCTGGCATTGCGACGGAGGCCGGTTTGAGTCCGGCGGGACCCGGCAGCCTTTCGCATACCCCTCTCTCGAGCGGTGACCGGCGCAAGCGCGCGACCGGCGTGGCGGCGCTCGTCGCGGTCGCGTTCCTGCTGCTGGCGCTCTTTGCGTCACCGCAGGGCGGCTCCGCCACCAGCTCGCTGGTGATGGTGACCGCCGGCGAACTCGAGAAGGCGGTGCCGGCGGGCGAGTCGGTCGGCTTCATCATCATCTTCAGCAACGGCGACAGCGAGCAGTCGCGGACGCTGGAGCTGGCGCACCAGTTCATGGACGGCCCACCGGAGAACTGGAGCGCGTGGTGGGCCTCCACCGACGACACGCCGGTCACCAACGGCACGCTCCACTCGATTGCCGCCGGCGGCATCCTGCAATTCCACCTCTATATCGAGGCGCCTGCTGGTTCGGCTGGCGACAGCCGCAACCTCTGGGCGTTCGCCTGGGAAGGAGCGGTGGAAGAGGCGGAGCGCAACCAGACCATGCGTCCCTCAGGGGCGCCGCTGTTGCTGGCCATAAATTCGGTGGAGCCGTACGGCGCCGTCCTCGAGCCGGAAACCGCGTCAGCCATCATCTATCAGGAGGAGGCTTCGACCTTCGACTTCACGCTGCGCTCGACCGGTGTCTACTCGGACGACTACACCGTCGCCATCGGCGACGCAACGACCCTGCCGGCAGGCGCCGTGAGCTTCACCGGCACCAGCGGCCGGCTGAAGGGGAGCTACGATGCCATCTCCGAACCGGACCGCACGGCGACCGGCACCTTCACCGTTAACCCCGACCGCAGTTTGCTGCCGGGCGACTACACGCTGGAACTGGTCGCGTCATTCGCCAGCGGTGCGAGCGCCAGCAGCCGCATTACGCTCACCGCGCCAGCGCCCGAGTTCGGTTTCGTTGACGGCTCGTTCCGGATTACCAGCACGACCGAGTTCAAGGCCAACGAGCCGGTCAGCTTCGAGGTCAGGGTGACCAACACTGGCGGCAACGTTGACGCGAACGGCGCGTTCGCCGAGTCAATCGAGGTGCGTGCCGGTGGGGACAGCCTCAGCCAGCAGAGCAGTTTCGTCACCACTCTCAAGCACGGCGAGGAGGCGCGTGTCAGCTTCGTGCTGACGCCCACGGCGGGCGGAGAGCTGGAAATCAGGCTCGAAATTGACCCGCAAGGCGAGGTTGCCGAGAAGGACGAAGGCAACAACGTGATGCTGCAATCGCTCTCGGTCGAGGCCCCGCCCGAAGAGAAGAAAGAGGATGGCGGCCTGATTCCGGGCCCGGGCCTCCTCGCGGTCGCCACTGGCATCGCGCTCGTCGCCGTGCTGCGCCGCCGCCGTTAAGCTTCGAAGACCTTGCCGACGGTGTTCCGCCAGAGCCAGCGCAGCGGGTCGTAGTATTCGTCGACGACCCTCTCTTTAAG
>JASMLC010000010.1:0-48763 GCA_030748895.1 Candidatus Poseidoniia archaeon | reverse complement strand
TCGAAGACCTTGCCGACGGTGTTCCGCCAGAGCCAGCGCAGCGGGTCGTAGTATTCGTCGACGACCCTCTCTTTAAGCGGAATGATGGCGTTGTCGGTGAGCTTGATGTTTTCGGGGCAGACCTCAGTGCAGCACTTGGTGATGTTGCAGTAGCCGATGGCGAACTCGCCGCGCGTCGCGGCGAGCCGGTCGCCCTCGTCGAGCGGGTGCATTTCCAGTCCCGCGAGCCGGGCGAGGAAGCGAGGCCCCGCGAACTCCTGGTACAGTTCGTGTTCGCGCAGGACGTGGCAGGTATCCTGGCACAGGAAGCACTCGATGCACTTGCGGAACTCCTGCACCCGGTCGATATCCTCCTGTGCCATCCGCGGCTCATCGCCTGCGGGGTGCTGGTAGGGCAGGATGCGCCGGTTCATTTCATAGTTCCACGAAACGTCGCAGACTAAGTCACGCACCAGTGGGAATGTCTTCATCGGCTGGAGCAGCAGTGGCTCGTCGTCGGGGTAATCTGACAGTCGCGTCATGCAGGTCAGCTTCGGCTGGCCGTTGACTTCGGCAGAGCAGGAGCCGCACTTGCCCGCCTTGCAGTTCCAGCGCACCGCCAGGTCGGGCGCAGCCCGCGCCTGGATGCTGTGCAGTGCGTCGAGCACCACCATCCCCGGCTCGAGCTCGACCTCGAACTCCTGCAGCTGCTGCGCATCTGCGGTGCCGCGCTGGACCTTCAGCTTCACACGACCTCCCGCGCCACATATTCCGCCAGCTCACCCGGCATCTCGGCCAGCGGCGCCCGCACGACGACCATCCCGTCGGCCGCCCGGCGCACGACCAGGTTTACCCGCCCCAGCTCGTCGTCGTAATTCGGGAAGTCAAGCCGCGTGTGCGCGCCGCGGCTCTCGGTGCGCTCCAGCCCGGCGCGGGCGACCGCCAGCGAGGCGAGCAGCATATTGTGCAGGTCGAGGCAGAGGTGCCAGCCGGGATTGTAGGCGCGAGGGCCGCTGGCGTGCAGCCCGCCGAGCCGCGCCTGAAGCGCCTCGAGCTGCGCGATGCCCGCCTCGAGCTCGCCGCCTTCGCGCACGATGCCGACGTGGGCCTCCATGATTTCCTGCAATTCCTGGTGCAGGTGGTACGGGTTTTCGCTTCCGGCCTCGAACGGCGCCAGCGCCGCGGTGCGTGCCGCCGCGACCCCGCCGCCCGCCGGTGGCAGCCGGTCGCTCGACGCCGCAAAGGTGGCGGCCGCCTGTCCCGACAGGTTGCCGAATACCAGCAGGTCGCTCAGCGAGTTGCCGCCAAGCCGGTTGGCGCCGTGCATGCCGGCCGCCGCTTCGCCTGCGGCGTAAAGGCCGGCGACCGACGCCGCGCCAGTGGCAGGGTCGACGCGCACGCCGCCCATCATGTAGTGCGTCGTGGGTCCGACCTGCATCGCCTCCTCCGTGATATCGAGCCCCGCCAGCTCCTTGAACTGGTGGTACATCGACGGCAGCTTGCGCTTGATGTACTCGGCGTCGCGCCGGTTGGCGATATCGAGGAACGCGCCGCCTTGCGGGGAACCGCGCCCTGCCTTGACCTCGGCCATGATGGCGCGCGCGACAACGTCGCGGGTGAGTAGCTCGGGCGGCCGCATCGCGCCCTCCTCGCCGCGCAGCCACGCCTCGGCCTCCGCTTCGTCCTTGGCAGTCTCGGCCGCGAACGCTTCGGGAATGTAGTTGAACATGAACCGCTCGCCCGCGTTGTTGAGCAGGATGCCTCCCTCGCCGCGGACGCCCTCCGTCACGAGCGTCCCCTTGACGCTCGGCGGCCAGACCATCCCGGTCGGGTGAAACTGGACGAACTCCATGTCGACCAGGTCGGCGCCCGCGAGATAGGCGAGCGCGTGGCCGTCGCCGGTGTATTCCCACGAGTTGGACGTGACGCGGTACGCCTTGCCGATGCCGCCGGTGGCGATAATCACCGCGCCGGCAGCGAAGAGCAGCAGCTCGCCGTCGGTGCGCCGATAGGCCAGGGCACCTGTAACACGCTCGCCGCTCCGGAGCAACTGCGTCACCGTCGTCTCCATCTGGACATCGATTCCATCAACGTGGATGACGTGGTCCTGCAATGTGCGGATGATTTCGAGCCCGGTGCGGTCGCCGACATGCGCCAGCCGTGGGTAGCGGTGGCCGCCGAAATTGCGCTGGCTGATGCGGCCGTCAGCGGTGCGGTCGAAGACAGCGCCCCAGCGCTCGAGCTCGCGCACCCGTTCGGGCGATTGCTCGGCGTGCAGCTTCGCCATCTCCCAGTTGCCGAGCCCCTTGCCGCCCTTGATGGTGTCGCGGAAGTGCACCTTCCAGCTGTCGCGCTCGTCAGCGTTGCCGAGCGCAGCGGCGACGCCGCCTTCGGCCATCACCGTGTGTGCTTTGCCGAGCAGCGATTTCGAGACCAGCGCCACGCTCGCCCCCGCTTCGGCGGCCGAGATGGCGGCGCGGAGTCCCGCGCCGCCCGCACCGACGACCAGCACGTCGCACTCGACCCGCTCCATCAGAAGAGCCTCCAGTCGTCAATCAGCCCCATTGCGCAGAGCCGCACGTACAGGTCGGTGAAGCAGACCCACGCCAGCGAGACCCACGCCCAGCGCATGTGGCTGCGATTCAGGCAGGAGACGCAGTCCAGCGCTTTCTGCTGCGGCTGCGACCGCAGCGAGATGCGGTCGGCGTAGCCGCCGATGAGGTGGCGCAGTGAGTGGCAGCCGAGCGTGTAGCCCCCAAGCAGGAACGCGTTCAGCCCCAGCACCAGCGTCCCGACACCAATGCCAAGTTCATGGCCGCCATCCGGAGTTGCGAACCAGAGCGCTTCCCACGCGTCCCAGGTCAGGATGACGATGAATCCCAGCGCGAAGTAGAGCATGTAGCGGTGCAGGTTCTGCAGCAGCAGCGGCATCGCGTTCTCGCCCCAGTAGGAGCTGCGCGGCTCGCCGACTGCGCAGGCGGGCGGGTCGGCCCAGAACGACCTGTAATAGGCGCCGCGGTAGTAGTAGCACGTGAGCCGAAAGCCGGCCGGCGCCCAGAGAATCAGGAACGCCGGCGACCACGGCACCGTCAGGCCAAAAATTTCAGCGGGCCAGAGCGCCGGCTTCTCACCGAAGATGGCGTTGCCGGTATCGCCGAAGAATTCGGGCGAGTAGAGCGGCGAGAGGTAGTTGGCGCCCCCACCGTCAAAGTGGTAGTTAGTGCCCTGGAACGCCGCCCAGGTCATGTAGGCGACCGCGGTCGCCAGGCCGAGGAAGACGGCCAGCGGCTGCGCCCACCACCAGTCGCCGCGCGCGGTCGGGAAGAGCCCTTCGTCGCCGGGAATCACGCATGGCGGTGCCTCCCCGGCAGCGGTCTCGGGAGCCATTACGCCGCGAAGCGGAGGGGTGTATTTACTGCCCCCGCGCCCAAGCTTAATTTAGACGCGACAGGATGGCGCGATAATGCTGCGTGCAACCCTGCTGGCGCTGATGGTGCTGGGCACCAGCCTTGCCGGCTGCCTCAGCCCCGAGGATTTCCGTACCGGCCCGGACGATGACGGCTTCAGCGAATCGGTGCGGCTCGTCATCTCTGAGGACCGCTTCGGCGAGTTCCCGTACGACGTCCGCAATTTCAGTGTCATCTACCCATCGACGATGGAGGCGGTCGACGAGCGCTTCTGGTCGGTCTACGGCACCGTCAACATTGGCCAGAATGACGAGAATAATTTCGGCGGAAACTGCTGCGAGCACTACCTCGCCACCGATCAGGATGGCATCATCTACAACCTCGGCGGCGAATGGCCCTGGTGGTCGACTGACCGCGGGCTGACCTGGCAGGAGTGGGTGCCCCCCGCCGTCAATACCAACCTGGGGTGCGAAGAGGGCCAGTTCGACCCCACGCTTGACCCGGGACTGGGCGAGGGGTCGATTATCCAGGCGCCCAACGGCGATATCCTCGCCATGACCTGGTTTCCGTATCCCAGCATAGATGGTGTTGACCAGTTCTATGCAATCCTGGGCAAGAAGACGAGCCCTACCCAGATTGACTGGGAGTGGTGCTGGAATTCAGTTGATAAGGAACCGTTCTATGACCGTTCCTGGCAGGTGCCCGTCGTAGGGCCCATCAACCCGCCCGCCGAATATGCTACCAACAAATGCTCTTCGAATTGTCCATGGGCCAGTATGGTGGTATCCAATTTCTGGAGTTATAATGAACAGGGTTACCAGATTAGTGTGGATGGCTTGAATTATCGCCCTATACAGATACCTGATAGTAATGCTGGAGGACCAGCAGACATAGAATTCGACTTATATTTTGAGAATCTGGGACCCGAATGGGACTATATGCAACCACATAGGGAAATGCGAGCATCTCCTATCCCGTCCGGAGGTTTGCTGTTTCCACGCTGGTACAGTGATGGCAGTAACCTGTTCCTCGACACGAACCTGCAATGGCACAAGCAGACCCTGCCCGGAGGGTTGTTGCTTCCTTCCCGTAATCTGGTAATCGACAGTTCCGGTGCATTGCACAGCGTTTCCTGTAACGAAGCAAACCCCAGTGACAGGGGGTGCGACGGGACCTTCAACCTGACGCACCAGATCAGCTATGATGGCGGATATACCTGGACAAACTACACCCACAAATGGCCAGGTTCCCTGTCTGTTTCAGACAACACCTTCGAGTGGGATTTCCAGGCTGACGGTAACCTTGACCTGGCCGTAATTTCCGTGAGGGTCCAGACCGAGAATAATGGAACTGCAAGCGACGTGGACCTGATATTCCACATCAGG
The DNA here is from genome assembly GCA_030748895.1 of Candidatus Poseidoniia archaeon. Lineage (NCBI taxonomy): Archaea > Methanobacteriati > Thermoplasmatota > Candidatus Poseidoniia > Candidatus Poseidoniia archaeon. The sequence goes on along the minus strand of JASMLC010000010.1, from coordinate 43,992 downwards.
GATTACAGGGAAAGCATGGAAGCGGATACCATAACGCTCATCGGCCTTGGCGACCTCGACGCCACTTCGGGCGCCGGCAACGATATTCGCTTCGACTTCGCCTCGATGGCGATTCTCCCCGACGGTGGGGTCGTGGTCGCCTACCACGACACCACCGACGGCTGCGGCGCTGGCGAAGGGGGGCCGTGCGACCCGATGTTCGCCATCGAGCTGGAACTGCCGGAACGCTATTTCTAGCCTGATATTACTTTGGCCAGTTCCTGGTAGCGGGTCCGCACCGTCACCTCGGTGATGCCGGCGACCTGCGCGACCTGCTTCTGGCTGCGCGGCTCTCCCGCCTCGCGACATGCCAGGTAGAGCGCCGCGCCCGCCAGCGCGCCGGGGCGCATTCCCTGGCCGTAGCCCGCGTCGGCCGCCTGCCGCAGCAGCAGGTGCGCCTGCCGGGCGGTTTCGTCGGCCAGCTGTAGCTTCTTTGCGAACCGCGGCAGGAAGTCGGCGGCCGTCTGCGGGGCGACTTTCAGCTCGAGCCCGCGTGCAAGCGTGCGATAGAGTCGCCCCAGCTCGAGCCGCCCCAGTCCCGAAGCGGCGGCAATGTCATCCATCGTCAGCGGCAGCCGCTCCTGCCGGATGGCGGCGTAGGTCAGCGCCGCCGCGACACGCTCGGTCTGGCGGCCGCGCACCAGCTTGCGTCGCAACGCCTCGGAGAAGAGCTCGAGCGCGGACTCGCGGGCGCGTGTCGGCAGCCGCAGCGCGTCGGCCAGCCGGTCAATTTCCTGCGAAGCGAGCAGTAGTGTCCGCCCGGGGGTGCCGTGCAGCCGCACCGCCGCCTGCCACTGCTGGAGCGCGTGCTCGGCTACCGGCGCGTTGCCGTTAGGGGGCGCGACCGTCGCCTCGCTTGCGGCGGGAGCGGCAGCATAGCTGCCCCATTCAGGGCCACCGTCAATGATTTCGCCGCAGCCTTTGCAGCGCAGCAGCCCTTCGCCGTCAGGCTTGAGCTCGCGCCCGCCGCAGCCGGGGCACTTCATTTACGGAAAAGCTCCCGTCCCAGCAGCTGCGTCGCGCGGACGCCCTTCGCGGCGCGCACCGCGACCCACGGCTCGGAGACTGGCCCGAAAAGGTCGCTGACGCGCCCCACCCTGCGGCCGCGCGCGTCGCTGACAGGCGTGCCGGGCTCGATTTTCTTTTCGACCGGCAGCAGCAGCTCGCCCCGGTCGCCGAGTTGCGCGACCTTGCCGATACAGTGCATGGCTCCGCTCTGTGGCGTGGCGTAATAAAGCTGGCTGCGCAGCCTCTAAAGCAGCTCCGCGAGCGTCTCGCCCAATTTCGCGGGATTCTCGGTGACGGCGATGCCTGCCTTGCGCAGTGCCTCCATCTTTGCCGCGGCGGTGCCTTTGCCGCCGGCAATGATGGCGCCGGCGTGGCCCATGCGTTTGCCGGGCGGCGCGGTGCTGCCGGCGATGAAGCCGACGACCGGCTTCGAGACGTGCTCGCGGACGAACTCGGCGGCAGCTTCCTCGGCGCTGCCGCCGATTTCGCCAATCATGACCATCGCCTTCGTGGCGGGGTCCGCCTCGAACGCTTCGAGCACGTCGATGAAGGGCGTGCCGATAACGGGGTCGCCGCCGATGCCGAGACAGGTTGACTGCCCGCGGCCGATACGGGTGACCTGGTCGACCGCCTCGTAGGTCAGCGTCCCGGAACGCGAGACGATGCCGACGTCGCCCGGCTGGTGAATGTGGCCCGGCATGATGCCCACCTTGGCGATGCCGGGAGTGATGATGCCGGGGCAGTTCGGCCCGATTAGCCGCGTGCCGGTATCGGCGAGATACGCCTTCGTGCGCACCATGTCCAGCGCGGGAATGCCTTCGGTAATAGCCACCACCAGCCCGACGCCGGCGTCGGCCGCCTCCCGAATTGCGGCGGCCGCAAAGGGCGGCGGGACGAAGACGCAGCTGGTATTGGCGCCCGCCTCCACCGCCTCGGCGACACTGTCCCACACCGGCAGGCCAAGGCATTCGCTGCCACCCTTGCCGGGGGTCACGCCGCCGACGAGCGGCGTGCCGTAGTCGAGCATCTGTCGCGCGTGGAACTGGCCGTTGCGGCCCGTGAGGCCCTGCACCGCGATGCGCGAATCGCCATCGAGCCAGATGCTCACTATGCGCCTCCGGCAGCGGCAATCGCCTTGCGCGCGCCGTCGTCCATGTCGCCGGCGGTAATCAGCGCCAGCCCCGACTCGTCGAGCATCTGGCGTCCGAGCTCGACGTTGGTCCCCTCGAGCCGCACCACCAGCGGCACGCCAATTTCGACTTCGCGCGCGGCGGCGATGATGCCCTCGGCGATGAAGTCGCAGCGCATGATGCCGCCAAAGATGTTGACGAAGATGACTTCGACCTCCGGGTCGGAGAGGATGATGCGGAAGCCCTCGGTGACCTGCTCGGCGGTTGCGCCGCCACCCACGTCGAGGAAGTTGGCCGGCTCGCCACCGTGCAGCTTGATGATATCCATGGTCGCCATCGCGAGGCCGGCGCCGTTGACCATGCAGCCGATGCGGCCGTCGAGCTTGATGTAGTTGAGCCCCGCCGCGCTGGCGCGCGTTTCGAGCGGCTCCTCGGCAGCAGTGTCGCGCAATTCGCCGAGCTGGGGGTGCCGGAAGAGCGCCGAGTCGTCGAAATTGACCTTGGCGTCAAGTGCAATCACGCGGTCGTCGCTGGTGATAACCAGTGGGTTGATTTCGACAATCGAACAGTCCATCTCCTGCGCCATTCGCGCCAGCGCGAGCATGAACTCGACCGCGCGGTCGACCTGCCCGCCCTCCAGCGCGAGACCCTGCGCGAGCTCGCGCGCTGCCGCGGGCGGCAGCGCGCCACTCGGCTCGAGTTCGGCCTTCAGGATTTTCTCCGGCGTCGCGGCGGCGACCGCCTCGATTTCGACGCCGCCCTCGGTGGAAGCCATCATCACCATCCGCTCCCGCTCGCGGTCGAGCACCATCCCGAGGTAAAGCTCGCGCGCAATATCGCACCCTGCCTCGACGTAAACTGCCCTGACGGCGACGCCTTCAGGGCCGGTCTGCGGCGTCACCAGCTGTGAGCCGAGTAGCGCCTCCGCGGCATCGCGCGCCTCGCCGGGCGAACGGCAGAGTCGGATGCCGCCGCCCTTGCCGCGGCCGCCGGCGTGCACCTGCGCCTTGACCACCCACAATTCGCCGCCCAAGGCAGCGCAGGCCGCCTCCGCCTCGTCGGGCGTGAGCGCCAGCCTTCCCTCCAGCGTCGCGACGCCGTAGTCGCGGAAAATTGCCTTGGCCTGATACTCGTGGATGTTCACGGCGCACCATTCGGCCGGTGTTTAAGACGCTGTGTAATCTCTTATAGGGACCGCTTCGTGCGCGCACCATGTGGTTTTTTCCGGGATGTCGCCGTGCATGAGTTTTTCAGAACTTGGCATAGCGCCAGCCATTGTCGAAGTCCTTGAAGGGCAGGGCATCACGGAATCGTTCGAAGTTCAGGCCGAGGCCATACCTGCCATGATGCAGGGGAAGGATGTCTGCTGCCGGGCTCCGACCGGCTCGGGAAAGACTCTGGCGTTCGGCCTGCCCCTCATCTCGCGCTGCAAGCCAGCACACCCGCGTTACCCCACCGCGTTGATTGTCACGCCCACCCGGGAACTGGCAGAACAGATTTGCAAGGTCCTGAAGCCCCTGGGCAAGCCGCAAAAGTTAGGCGTAATGGCAGTATATGGTGGAACTTCATACGCCAAGCAGCGCCAGCGGCTTGAGCAGGGCGTCGAGATTGTAGTCGCCTGCCCCGGTCGCCTGATTGACCTGATGGAAAAGGGAATGCTGAAGCTGGACGACGTGGGAACGGTGGTCCTCGATGAGGCTGACCGCATGGCTGACATGGGATTCATCGACCCGGTGTGCCATATCCTGGACAACTGCTCCGGGAAACGACAGACAATCCTCTTCAGCGCGACCCTCGATGATGAAGTTTCAGTCCTGATTCGCAAATACCAGGACCATCCCTTCAAAATCGAAGTCGGACCGAAGGAGGTCAGCATGGAGAGCATGCAGCATTTCTTCTGGATGGTCCACAACACCGGCAAATCCCGGCTAGCCAGTACTGCCGTGAAGCAGGGCGGGCGCAGCATGATTTTCTGCCGCACGCGCCGGGGAGTTGACCGGGTCGGCAAGGAACTGCGAGCCACAGACCTGAAGGTGGCCACAATCCACGGTGGCCTCAGCCAGAACCAGCGCGACCGGGCGATGGAGCGCTTCATCCACGGCGACTGCATGGCGCTGGTGGCGACCGATGTCGCCGCCCGCGGTATCGACGTCGAGGGCGTCCAGTGCGTGATTCATTACGACCCCCCGGAGAATGGCAAGGCGTACAAGCACCGCAGCGGGAGGACCGCACGCGCCGGGGCGCACGGGACCGTCATATCACTCGTGCAGTCTCCCCAGAAAGGCGACTTCATCAAAATCCAGCGACAGGCTGGAATAAACGCAAATTTCACGTCTCCCGAATTCGGCAAGCTGCCGGAGCGGGTGGAATATACATCATCCCAGCCCAGCGGCAAGGCAGGCCACTCGACACACAGGGGCCGTCCCGGAAAAACTGAAGAATTTTCATTGCAGAACAAGGTCGACCGGACTGTTGAACGAGCATTTTCCTTCAGGAAGAATAAATCCCGGAACAAATACGGGGGCAAGAATCACTCAGGAGCTTCCAATGGCGGAAAGCGACCCGGCCATTCCAGTGGTGGCTATCGCAAAGGTGGCGGCCGCCCGTCTAACGGCAAGTCACAGAACTGGAAACAGGGTCGGCCGACCAATGGCAAGTCACAGAACTGGAAACAGGGGAGTTCCAGCCATTCCGGTGGCGGGTCGCCTGACAGGGGCGGCGGCTGGTCAAAGAATCGAAAGCCCCAGAACTGGAAGCGGGGTCGCCGGTCCAGCCGGTCACATTCGAAAAAGAATTATAGAAGCTGACCCGTTCGACAGCACTAAGACTTAAATATCACTCATCCTGCGGCGGCGCATGGCGAAGAAGAACCCGGCGCACATGTTCCGCGGCAAGAAGCCCGGCTACACGCGCGCCAAGTATATCGGCGGCATTCCAGCCAGTCGAATTACCCAGTTCGACGTCGGCGCGCCCGGGGCGAAATTCGACCCGGAGGTCATCGTGACGCTCAGCGCCGACGAGAAATGCCTGATTCGCCACAACGCGCTGGAGGCGGCGCGCATCACCGCCAACCGGCACATCATGACCGCCGCGGGCCGCGAAGGCTACCATCTCAAGATACGTGTCTACCCGCATCAGGTGCTGCGGCACAACAAGGTCGCCACCGGAGCGGGGGCGGACCGTGTCTCGCAGGGGATGCGGCTCTCGTTCGGCAAGCCGGTCGGCGTCGCTGCCAAGGTGCGCCAGGGGCAGAAGCTGATTACGCTGCGCACCTCGAGCAAGTTCGCCGACGACGCCAAGGAAGCGCTGCGCAAGTCGTCGCACAAGCTCCCGACCCCGTGCCACATCGAGGTCAGCGGGTCGAACTGATGGCGAAAGTGGTCCTCAAGCTGGGACTGCCGCCGCTGGAAGGTTTCCTCTACTTTGTCGAGCGGGACTGCTCCGTCTGGAAGCATCAGGGCAGCGCCAAGGAGTGCGTCTCCGCCAAAACGTTCGAGCGCGACGAAGGCTACCTTTACTTCATCGACCTGAACGGCGACCTCGTGCGCCTACCGGACCCGCAGAAGCGCGACCCCGAGACCAACGCGCTTTTCAGGCCCGGCACGCAGGTCGCCGCCGATGAGCAAGCCGAATAGGCGCGTCGCGACCAGCATCCTGCTGCACGGCGACCGCATCCTGATTCTCAAGCGCTCCGCGGCGGTCGGCAGCTTCCAGCACCACTGGTCGGGCGTCTCCGGCTTCGTCGAGCCGGGCGAAGAGCCGCTCGAGACATCGCAGCGCGAAGTCGAAGAAGAGACGGGAATCCCGCGCGCCAGCCTCGAATTGCTGGCGCGTGCCCCGCCCCGCCGCGTCAAGAAGCCCGAGCACGTCTTCGAAGTGCACTCGTTCCTCTACCGCTGCGCGACCGACCGCGTGCGCCTCGACTGGGAGAACGACGAGTTCGCGTGGGTCGCGCCGGAAGCGCTGCGCGACTACCGCACGGTACCGTGGCTGCCGGAGATGGTCGCGGAATTGCTGGCGAAGCTGTAGTCAGCCCCAGATTTTCCACCACGGCCTTGCGGCCCCGCGCATGCGCTGCTCGCGCGTCCGGTCGCCCTGTGCAAGGCCTTTCATCACCGCCAGCTCCAGACTGCGGTAGGCGAGCTTCCCGGCCGGCGACATGTTGCTGAGCGCGCGCAGCAGCCGCTGCGGCAGCCCCTCGAGCAGCTCCAGCCGGCTGCGGTCGAACACCAGCTCGCCCCGCGCCTCGACCGGCGCGCCGGCCGCCTGCGACGCGAGCGCTGACAGGTCGGCGCCGCCCTCCTCTTCGTGCTCGCGGAACCAGAGCGCGAAGCCGCCGGTGAAGCTCAATTCATTCAGCACCCACTCGCCCGCCGGCCGCTGCTCAAGGTCGCGCACCACCGTGCCCTCCTTGGTCCAGTGGCGCGCCACATGTGGACCAAGCTGGTGGCGCAGCCGCTGCTCGAGCAGGTTCCACTCGTGCTTTCGCAGCCGCATCTTGCCGTGCAGTCGCTCGAGCAGCCATCCCAGCCGCGCGCGCAGCTCCAGTTCCTCTCCGGCGGTGGCCTGTGCGATGAAGTCTGCCGCTTCCGGGTGCGTCGCCAGCTTCGCGACCAGCGCCGGCTCGAGCCCGGTCGCCGTCGCAGCCGCGTTGAGCTCGAGCGGCTGCGGCAGCAGCGCCAGCCAGAGCTGCGCCACCTCGCCGCGTCCGGGTTCCTTCACGGCAGCACCAGCGTTCCCGCCGGGTCGCCCGCGAGCGCCCCTGCGAAGCCGCCTGCGCCGACGATGCGGCACTCGCATTCGCGGGCGATGGCGGCCGCCGCCTCGAGCTTGCCCCACATCCCGCCGGTGACGTCGGCGCCCGGCACGTCCATCCGCTGCGCGCGCATCGCCGTGCGGGCGTCCGCGTCGAGCTGTGCGACGAGCTGCGCTCCCGGCTCGGCCGGGTCGCGGTCCATCACACCGGGGTGATTGATGACGAACAGCGCGCGCTGCGGCCGCAGCGTGCGCGCTAGCGCCAGCATCAGCGTGTCGCCGCTCAGGATGGCGATACCTTGCGCATCGTCGTCGGTGACGTCGCCGCAGGTGACCGGCAGGCGGCCCGCCTCCAGCGCCGCCGCGAAGCTGCCGGCCGGGAACTCCACGATGTCCTGCGGGCCAGCGGTGCGCAGCGCCTGCGATGGCAGGATTGGAACTGGTTCCAGCCCGGCCGCCGCGAGCGCTTCGCAGACCAGCGCGTTGAGCGTGCGCACCTGCTGCCGCGTCCGCACCACCGCTGCCGCCTGCTCGGGCGAGCCGTCGCTCCCCTGCGCCAGCCCGAAGCGCTTGGCGAGCGGGTGGCCGAACGAACCGGCGCCGTGCACCAGCACCGCCGGCCCGCCCCCGGCGGCGAGCGCTGCGGCCAGCGCCGCGATACGCTCGCGCTGCGGCGCCGGCTTCGCGGCCGTTTTGTCGGTGATGAGCGAGCCGCCCCACTTGACCAGATTCATGGCAGCTCCATGGCGGGGCAGTCGAAAAGGTAGGGTGACCCGGTCGCGACCGTCTCGCCCGCTGCGATTCCGGGCGCCGGGAAGAGCCGCGCCGAGAGTGGTTTGGCGCCTTTATTAGCTACGGCAGCGACGCGGTCGAGCAGTGCCGCCAGCCGGTCCACGCCGACGTCGCCCGGCAGCGGCACCGTGTCGAGCCCGGTCCCGCAGCGGCTCGCATACTCGAGCAGGTCGCCGATGTCGAATTCGCGCTGCCGCAGCGCCTCGACCAGTCCCGGGTCCTCCATCACGGCGAACATGACGCCGCGGTAGCCGACCTGCTCGACCGGCAGTGCGCGCAGCGCCGCAGTTAGCTCGCCGACGAGAGCGGGCGCGCCGGTCGAACCGACCGGCGCGCCCCGCAGTGCCATCAGCCGCGCCACCGAGCCTTCGCCGTAGAGCCCGGGTGCAAGGCTGGGGTCGATACCGAGAAACGGCATTTGCGCCGCGCGCGCGTCGCGCTCCAGCGCCTCGAGCCCGGGAGCAAGCGCAGCGACGTCGCCACCCGCAGCCAGCAATGACGGCGTCAGCTCCATCGCCAGCGCGAAGCCTTCGCGCTGCGCGAACGCCGCCGGGAAGAACGGCGTCCCGGCTTCGACGCGCGCCAGCGCCGCGAAGCGCAGGTTGTGCTGCGGGTCGGCCTGCGCCAGTCGCAGCATCGCCTCCGCGGCGGCTGCGCTCCCGCCGTTATCGAGCCGCGCCGCGCAGAAGGTCGCCTGCGTCGCGAGCAGCGCCTCGACCACGGCCGGGACGCCCTCGGCGGAGCACGGCCCGAGCGACAGGAACTGGACGCCGGTTGCGACCGCTGCCGCCTCCAGTTCGCGCGCGCGTTCCGGCAGCGCGTCGGCTGCGCACCAGCTTTCCCACGGCGGCGTCGCGAGCCGCACTGTCTGCACTTCGTGGCCGCAACTACGTAAGTGTTCAGCGACCTTCATCGCGCGCAGCGCCCCCTCGCCGGGCGGGGCAAAACCGGTCACGGCGCGGATTATCACGGCGGTCCAGTCCCGCGCCATTAATAGCGGGCGCGCCGCAGCCGCTGGTGGCATTAGCCACCAGAAAGGCTGCATCGCGGAGCCGGCGACCAGAAGGAGCCGGCGCAGCAGTCCCGCGCCATTAATAGTGGGCGCGCTGCCCGCGCGATGGCCGGTAGCACGGAGTCCGGGAGCACGGCAACGCCAGCGCAGCAATTGGCGCTGCCGCTGGCCGGCTCACTCGCCTACCACGCCACGATTGGCCTTTCGTTCACGCTGGTGCTGCTACAGGCGCAGGCGCTGGGCGGCGCGCGGGCGGTGGGGCTCGCCGTCGGAGTCCCGATGTTCATGATGGTCGGCAGCTCCGCCTTCTGGGGCGCGATGGCCGACCGCTGGCGCAACCGCAAGCGGGTGGTCCTGCTGGCGATAGTGCTCTCGTCGCTGCTGGCGCTGCCGATGCCGCTCGCCGGGACTTGGGGGCTGATTGCGCTGCGCGTGCTGCAGTCGTTCTTCCGCGGTGGCGTGGTTCACCTTCACACGCTTTTCGTCGAGCTCGATGCGGGCGCGCGCGGCGCGCAGCTGGGGCGGCTGCAGATGACTGCCGGACTCGGCTGGGGAACAGGCGGCCTGCTCGGGGGGCTGCTAGTCCCCGCGGCGGAATATGGTAGCGCCAGCCCGGTGCTGCACGCCGCCTTCCTCGTCAACTGCGCGCTCGGCATCTTCGCCGCGGCGGCGCTGCTGCGGCTGCGCGAGCGAACGCCCGCACCGGATGCGCCGCTGCCGCTGCCGGGGCGCGACCCCGGCGGGGGAGTGCCGCTGCCGGCGACCGGGATGCTGTGGCGGCTCGCGCCACTCTGGGTCGCGACCGTCCTGCTCTTCATCGGCTACTACTTTTTCCTCGCCTTCGCGCCTGCCTTCTTCACCACGCTGACCGGCAGCACCTCGCGCATGGGGCTGGTGATGCTCGCCTCGGGGCTGGCGCACGGGCTGACGGCGCGCTGGTTCGGCCGGCTGGCCGACCGCCATCCGCGCGAGAAACTGCTGCGGCTAGTCAGCCTCGCCTTCGTTGCCTGCATGGCGACCTACGCGCTCAATCCGCATCCGCTGCTGGTCATCGCCGCCTTCCTGCCGCCCATCTGGATGGCGTTCGACGTCTCTGCGACGGCGCTCGTCGCGGACCGTGTGCCGTACCGGCTGCGCGGTCGCGGCGTTGGCGTCCTCAATTCATGCATGTTCCTCGGCGCTGGCAGTGGCGCGCTGCTGGCGGGCGAGTTGCATCGCTCGCTGCCGTTCACGCAAGTTTTCTGGCTCGGGACGCTGCTGACGCTGGCCGGTGCACTGGTCGCCGCCTACGCGACGCGCTCGACGGTGACGCCGCGCGACTGAAGGTATTCGTGCACTACCGGTAACGTCCCGGCGCACGCCTCCGGCATCACGACCCCCGGCCCCGTGATGGCGCCCGCAAGCAGCTGCCGCGCAAACGCGCACGCCGTCAGGCCAGTCGTGCGCGCCATGCTGCTCCAGCCCTGCGAACCGTTGTCGTGCACCAGCCAGCCGCGCTGCGAGCCGTCGGCGAACGTCGCGAGCACCTGCAAGTGGGTGAACTCCGCTTCGCCCGGCTGCAGTTGCCACGCCCTGAAGAGCGTGGCGAGCGTCGCTTCGCGTGCCTCGCCCACGAGCGCGCCGGAGTCGCGCAGCTCCGCGAATCGCGCAGCGTGGCCGGGGTAGCGCAGCGTGAACTCGGCCATTTCCGGCACCGATAGGTCGAGCAGGCTACGCAAGCCGTCGGTCAGGAACGCCTCCAGCTCGGTGCCGTCAGGCAGCTCGGGAACCAGCCCCGGCGCCAGCCGGAACGGGCGGCAGCCCGAGAGCGCTGGCTCCGCGACGGAACGGCCGGCGCGTTTCAATCGCGCCGGCCGCTCGTATTCCGCCACGACGTCGATGGGCGAGAAGGGCGCCGCGTATTCCCACGGCGGGTCGCGTCGTAGCGGCAGCCCGCCGACGAAAATATCGAGCCGCGCCGGTCCCTGCGCCGCCAGTTCGGCGGCGAGCAGGTTGCTGAATCCCGGCGCAATCCCGGCGTCGGGAATTACGGTGACGCCCGCCGTGCGCGCCGCCCCGTCCAGCGTACGCGGGTCCTCGGCTGTGAAGGAGATGTCGACGCAATCCACACCCGCTTCGATGATGCGTTCGAGCGCAGCGTGTCCCAAGCTACCGGGGAGGCAGTTCAGCGCCAGGTCGCAGCCCGCCAGCTGCGCTGCCGAATCGAAGCGCTCGGCACACAGCTCCGCTTCTGGTGCACGCTGCGAAACACGCGCTAACGCTTCCCGGTCAGGGTCGATGACTTTTATATAGTGGTCGTTGGAAAGTTCAGTCGCCACCAGCGCGCCAACCAGGCCAGCGCCGAGGACCGCAATCCGGGCCATCTACTCGCCGAGGCGGTTGCGCGCGACCCTCACGCCACGCGGCGCGACTACCAGCCACTGGCGCGAGACGCCCACGAGGTCGCCATCAACGTCCGCGACCGCCCGTTCAAGCTCCGCGAGCACTTTGTGGAGCACCTGCCGGTCGGACGCCATGGGCGAAAAGTCGACCAATACAACATTACCGTCATGGACTGCGCCGGTGATGCTGCCCACTTTTTCGCGGCTGTCGAGGACCATTGAGTGGACCACCATTGCGGTCTTGTCGCCGTAGTCCTCTGCCTTTTCGGAAGCCCAGTCGGACAGGTCGAAAAACTGCTCGTCCGGGATACGGCGCATCGAGGGCTGGTCGAGGCTCACACGGCGCGAGCGGCCTCGCGTTATTAGTCTTGCCGCCGCCATGCGGTATCGTCCACCACGAGGGCTTCGACCGGTTCAGGCGTTGGCGCTTCGGGCGAGGCGGGCGGCTCGGCCGGCGGTCGCCGCCGGTAAAGCAGGAAGGTCGCAGCGATGGCGATTACCCCCAGCCCGACAATCCCGATAGCGAGCAGCGGCAGCAGGTTCGACTCGGCGTCAATCCCGATGGTCAGGTTGAGCTGGTTGTTGCCCTGCTCAAGCTCTTCCTCGTTTAGCGCTACCATCAGCGTCGCGCGGTGGCTGCCGGGAGTTGCCTCCCACGGGGCTGAAAACTGTGCCTCCTCGCCCGGGTTGAGCAGCAACTCCCATTCCTGCAGCGGCCGTCCGTCCAGCTCGAGTGTCGCGGTGCCGGTGAGCAGGTCACCGCCCGCGTTGGCGACCGTCGCCTCGAATTTCCCCTGCTTTCCCGGCTCGCGCGAGCCGTTCCATTCCAGCGACGAGGCGACCCCGTCAGGCCATTCGAAGACCGTGAACCACACCTGTTGCACTCCGCTGGCGCCATCCTCGTCGCTCAGCGTGACGTTGAGTGCGAAATGCTCGGTCCCGCTGAAGAGCGCGCTGGCGCTGTAGCGCCCGGCCGTGATGCTTTCGCTGAGCGGCGCCAGCCCGTCAGGCCACACGACGCTCTCGACGACCGCCGCGCCCTCGAAATCGTTCGCCGCGATGCGGAAGCTGAATTCCTGCCCGATGCGGGGCCGCGCCGGTTCGAGGCTCTCGATGATGGCGACAGGCTGGTGGTTCAGGTAGAACGAGCGTGAAAGCTGCGCGGTGCCGACCGGCTGTTGCGTCACGCTGAGCGCGATGGTGTAGCTGCCGCCCTCCTCGAAGAGGGCCATTGCGACCGCGGTCGCGTTTGGCAGTGGCACACCATCCAGCGTCCAGTGGTATTCCAGTTCGCGTCCTTGCGAATGGGTGCCGTTGAAGGCAAGCCAGCCCGGTTCCACCAGCGAGCCCTCGATGGTGAAGTTGGCGACCGGAGGCTCATACGCCTCGAGGGCAGCGACCACCCACGCCGACGGCAGCCCCTCCTCTGTCAGCCCGCGCACGCGCAGCTCGTAGCTGCCGGGCGCGGGCGGGGTGAAGTCCAGGCTCCTTGCACCAGCCTGGGGATTGTCGTTGACCTCCCATTCCAACGTCGTGATATTGCCCTGCAGTGTGGTCGCGATGAAGGTGGTCACTTCAGCAGTAAGCGCATCGACTACTGCGGGCGAGACTTCGAGCAGCGGCTGCACCACGGCCAGCACGCTCCAGCTCCCGCTGGCGGTCGCGCCGTGCGCGTCGGTGAGCGTGAGCGAGACCGCATGGCTGCCGCCCCCGAGCGTGACTGCGGGCGTCGCGCCCGAATAGGCATCGCCGTCGACGTCCCACGCGAATTCGAGCGGCAGCCCCTCCGGGTCGTGGCTGCCGCTGCCGTCAAGCGTCAGCGGCAGGTTGCTCGGAACGACCCAGCGCGAGCCGTCCCAGATGCCTTGTGGTATCGCAAAGTCGAGCAGCGGCAGCGCGTTGGCGACCTCGAGCGTCTGCGTCGTTGCGTTGCTACCGCCGTGGTTGTCGGTAACTGTCAGCGTCACCGTGTAGCTGCCCGGCAGCGCGAAGCGGTGGCTCGCGCTCGTGCCGCTGCTGGAATTACCGTCACCGAAATCCCACGTCCAGGCGATGACGCTCCCATCAGGGTCACTCGAGGAATCGACGAAGCCGAACTCGACGGTAGTGTTGCCCTCCGCGGGCGAGATGGCGAAGCTGACGTGCGGCAGCCGGTTACGCACTTCGACGACGAGGTAGCCGGTCGCAATCGAGTTCAGGTCGTCCGCTACCTTGAGCGAGACGTTGTAGAAACCGGGGCTGTCGAAAAGATGCTCGAGCGCGACCTCGGAGGAGGTCGCGCCGTCGTCGAAGTTCCAGAACCAGAAGGCGACGGTACCGTCGGGGTCCCATGAGTCCGAGCCGTCGAAGGCGATGCTTTCGCCGAGCCAGACCACTAGCGGGTCGGCGACAATGACCGGCACCGGCAGCGCGTTGACCCGGATGGTAACCACCACGCTGCTGGTGAGCCAGTCGTCGTCCCGCACGGTGAGGCTGACGTCATACGTTCCATATTCCTCGAAAGCGTGCAGCGGGTCGGCGATGTATGCAAAGTCCCCATCGCCGAAATCCCAGCTGAAGTTGGTGATGCTGCCGTCATCGTCCCACGAGTCGCGCCCCCAGAACTGTAGCTCCTCGCCCGCATCGACGACGCCTTCGGCGGCGTCTGCCACCGCAGTTGGCCGTGAGAGGAAGCGGATGTCGAGCAGGATGTCGTTACCATCCACGCGGATGTCGTTGATGCGCCAGCCGGAATCACTCAGGTTATACGCAGTGGAGTTAGGATATCCCTCGTCGGTGAACTCGTCGCCCGCACCGTACGGGTCGCCGCTGTCACCCGAGTTCCAGCCGTTGTCGAGGTCATCGTAGCCGTCCGCTTCTTCGAGGTCGAGCCGCTTGTGCGACTCGTCGTTGTTGTTCGAAACGTCCTCGTCAACGTGCCAGATGAGCAGCCCCTCTCCGGGGAGGTAGGTGTCGTAATCGAGTTGCTGCCGGTTCTCGAGCAGGAAGTATTCGCGTGCGTTGGACCAGTTGCCCGGGACCGGCAGCTTCAGGACTTTGCCGTTGCGCGACGCGGGTTCGAGCCGTACGTCGAGCAGGTCGCCCGTTAGCAGTACTGGCTCAAGCCACCCCACTTCCGCCTTGGAGAAGCCGCTGTAATGTACCGGCGTCTCGCCGTTATCGGCCCATGAGCCGGACGCCATAACTCCCCAGTCACCGATGCCCTCCGAGGAGTAGTCAGTATCGTAGAAATCGGGCAGCCCCAGTTCATGACCGAACTCGTGCACCCAGACCCCGAGCGGCCGCCGCTCGCCGCCCGAGTATTCGAACTCGGGCACTTGCGTCACCTCGCGGATGCGGTGGTTGCCGTCGTTGGTGCTGATACTCAGCCCGGACCAGTGGATGGACCAGATGTCATCGCTGTTGCCGCTCGACTCCTCGCCCGGGCCGGTGTGCACCGCCATCACCGCGTCGTAGTCGCGGAAGTCGATGTCATCGTCGGCCGCCGCGATGGTATCGCGGACGAAATCGGTATTTTCGCTGCCCCAGTCCGCGGCGTCGCCGTCCAGCGTGTAGGGGCCGAAGACTTCGCCCGCGAGGGTCAGGTTGCCGCGCGAATTCTCGTCGTAGTAGTCCCACATCGAATCGCTGCTGCCGAACGCCAGCTCCTCGAACCAGTCGCTGTCGTGCGCGCTGTCGTAGCTGGCGTCGTTGAAGTCAGCCAGGATGACCGCGACCTGGACGGTACCGGTCGTGGGCGAGGCTGCCGCTGGCAGCGCAAGGAAGGCGAGTGCGCAGAGCGCAAACAGCAACGCCGGCGGAAACCGCATCCGCGTGCGATTCGCCATAGCTACAAAAAACTGCCAGCAGGTTGCGGTTGGCCTAAGAGGCAACGTAACCAAGTGGGTCGTCCAGGATAAGGTCGCGCGCTTCGTGGGTAATCTTGACCGGCCGCTCGCCATAGAAGACGTCGCGGTTTCCGCGCACTTCGCCGAGCGTCGCAACGCCCATCGCGAAGTTGATGGCGGCACCCTGCCGGAAGCCGGCATACTCGTCGGGGACCGCGGTCAGGTAGTCGTGCACGGGGGTGACGTGCGTCACGGCGTTGTCGACCATCGCGTTGAGCATCTGCATCGCCTGTTTTTCGTGAGCAGGGTCCAGTAGTTCCTGCGGCTCGAGCTGGTGCTTGTCGAAGAGGTAGCCGGGCCAGAATATTTTCTCGTTCTGCAATATATCCTCGCGGAAGTCGCGGATGATGTTCACCTTCTGCAGGAAGAGCCCGAAGTCGCGCTCGTTGTCGTGCAACACCTGTGACGCCTCGGGCGTGATGCGCTTGGCGCGGGTGCGGATAAGCTCCGTGAGGAAGCCGGAAGGCGTCCCGGCGACGAAGTAGCAGTATTCGTTCAAATCTTCAAAGGAGTAGACCGGCTGTTGCAGGTATTTCTGCATCCCGGCGTTCATCTCGTGCATCCAGCGGACCATGCTCGCCTTGGTGCGCTCGTCGAGCGAACGGTGGACTGTCAGCACCTTGTCGAAGTTCTTGACCAGCCCGCGGTAGTGCTCGTCCTTGACCCACTCCTCCGCTTCCTGCGCAAGTTCCTTGGCCTTGCGCTTTGCCATCTTGGAGTCGGGCCGCTCGAGGATTTCCATGATGGCGTTCATCGCGCGGACGCGCTCTTCGAGCGAGACGTGCCGCTTGCCGATGTCATCCTCGAAAGTATCGAGGATGCGTGCCTCGAGGTAGCCCACCATGATGGGGGCCAGCAGCGCGTCCTCGACCAGCGGGATGGTCAGCGCGAACGAGCGCGAGACCGACTGGAGTGCCCACTTGCAATAGTCCAGCGACTCAACGAGGGCATCGTTAGCCCGGCTCTTGACTGCGCCATAAAGGGAGGGTGTCATGCTTTATACCCCGTCCGAGCGGGGCCGCTTCGACCGCCCCTCCTTATAAAAAACTGCGTGCAACGGCAGTTGCCGAATGGAAGCCGCTTAAGCCTGCCGCTAATCGGGAGCCGATGCAACCTCTCTCCGAACTCCCCCCCGCGGGCGCCAAGGCGCTGCTCTTTGACCTGGACGGGACGCTGGTTGACGAGCGGCTGGCGCCCGAGGCGTACGCGGCTCTCGCGCAGGCGCAGGAAGCGGGGCTGCGCACGGTCGCGGTCACTGGCCGCCCCGCCGGCTGGTGCGACCTGATGGCGCGCTGGTGGCTGCTCGACGGCGTGGTCGGCGAGAACGGCGCGCTCGCGATGCGGCTCGTTGACGGGAAACTTGAGCGCAGCGACTGGCAGCCCGTCGCGGAGTCGCGGGACCGCCTGACGGGGCTGTGGAATGCTGTGCGCGAGGCGTTCCCGGAGGCGCAACAGGCGGCCGACCAGCCGTGGCGCGTCCATGATTTGGCGATTGATTTCGACGAGGAGTGCGACCTTGGCCTTGCGTGGGCCGGCGCGGTGGCGGAGTTCGCCCGCGCGCAGGGCGCGCGCGCCGCGGTCTCGAGCATCCACGTCAACTGCTGGTTCGGCGACTGGGACAAGCTGGCGATGAGCGAGCGGCTGCTGGACGCGCTCGGGCTATCGCGCGAGGCGTGCGTCTACGTCGGCGACTCGCCGAACGACGCGCCCATGTTTCGGGCGTTCGAGCTTTCGGTCGGTGTCGCGTCCGTGACGAATTACGGCGAGCTGCTCGAGCACGCGCCGCGCTATGTCACGGATTCGGACGGTGGCGCCGGCTTCGCCGAAGTCGTGGCGCACCTGACGCGCGGCGTCACCACATGACGCCGCGCTGGTGCTGGTAATTGCCGCTGCGGTCGCCGTAGCTCCCCGACGCGGGCGAGGTCAATGCCTCGATAACCAGCTGGCAGTAGGTCTCACCGATGGTGAGCGTGAGCGGCTCCGCGGCCGAGTTGAGCCCGGGCAGCGTCAGCGTCCCGTCGAAGCCGGCGTCCACCTTGCCGAAGCTCGCCTGCACGCCGCGTCGTGCCCAGGTGCTGCGCAGCCAGAGCTGCCCGCAGAGCGCGGGGCCGCAGGCGACGCGCTCGAGCGTCGAGACTGCGAAGCGCGCCTGCGGCGGCACGCTGAGCGCGCCTTCCGCTACCGGCTCCTCGCCCGCCAGCGCAATCTCGCCGATGCGCAGGTCGTAGCCGTTCGGCGTCAGCCCCTCGGCGTCGAACGGTTCAATCTCGAGTTGTCCTACATCGAGCGCCGCGAGGATGGCTTCGTCGCTGAGGACCGGCATCAGCCGGCCCGCAATTCTTCGAGGAACTGTGCCGCCAAATCGGCGCGCACCTTCCCCTCGCGCTTGAGTCGCTCGGCGACCGCCTCTATCTCGCTCTCCTCTGCGCCGGCCGCCACCGCGAGGTTGCGCGCGTGCAGCCCCATATGGCCGCGCTGGATACCTTCCGAGGCGAGCGCGCGCAGCGCGCCGAGGTTCTGGCAGAGCCCGACCGCGGCGATGATGCCCGCCAGCTTCGCTGCGCCGCCCGGAATCTCGAGCCCCATCATCCTGACGCACGCCTTCGCCGTCGGGTGCGTCGCCGTCGCGCCGCCGACGAGGCCGACCGCCATTGGCAGCTCGATGCTGCCGTTGAGGTCGCCTCCGTCGTTCTTTTCCCAGCGGGTGAACGAGCCGTCGCCCTCCTTCCAGGCGCCGTAGCTGTGCGCGCCAGCTTCGATGGCGCGCCAGTCGTTGCCGGTCGCAATCACCACCGGGTCGATGCCGTTCATAATGCCCTTGTTGTGCGTCGCGACGCGGAACGGGTCGGCGCACGCGAAGGCGTAGGCGGCGATGATGCCGTCAACCACCTCTCCGCCACCGAGGAACTCCGCCGGCCAGGTCGCGCTGGCGCGCACCTTGCGGTGCACCGCCAGGTTGGAGATAATTCGCAGGTAGACGCGCCCGCCGGTCAGCGTCTCGAGCCGCGGCGCGACCGCCTCCGCCATCGTGTTGACGGCGTTGGCGCCCATCGCGTCGCGGCAGTCGACAAGCAGGTGCGTGATGACCATCGGCCCCGCGGCCGAGTCGAGCACTCTGACTTCGATGCCGCGGCAGCCGCCGCCGAACTTCACCAGTATGGGGTCCTGCTCGTTGGCGAGTGCGACGATTTCATCGGCCGCCGCCTCGACCGCTGCCTTCGCGGCGAATGCATCTTCAAGGTCGACCAGCTGGATTTGCCCGATCATCACCGGGTCGTCGGTCTCCGCAGCGATACCGGCCGGCAGCGTGCCTTTCGCCATGTGGCTCGCGGCCGCTACTACCGACGGCTCCTCCAGTGCCATCGGCACGAACAGCTCTTCGCCGTTGACCTTGAAGTTGGCGGCGACACCGAGCGGCAGCGGGAAGCTGCCGACGACGTTCTCAATCATGCGGTTGGCGGTCTCCCCGCCGAGCGCGCCGAAGCCGCCCAGCGCCGCTGCTTCCTCGTCGTTAAGGCCGGCAAAATCGCAGACGATTTGCAGCCGCTCCGCCGGCGAGAGCTTGTAGAAACCGGGGACGGCCGAGGTGCGCGCCATGCGGGCGGATTGTCTCCCACTAAAAGGGGATTGGGGCTGCCTGCCGAGCCTTACTTAATGCTTCTATCAAGGAAACATAAACACTTTAGCCAGCCCCGTCTCGGCTGAAGTGCGTGGACACACACTCAGTAAGACTGCCCCTCGCTGTTTTGCTGTTGCTTGCGGTGGTGGCGCTGTCAGTTTCCGAGGGGGCTGAGGCGATAGACCCTGAGTGGAACTACACCACCGGGGAGGGGGTGCGCTCGGCTGCCATCTCGGCGGACGGCGAATATATTGTCGCTGGCTCTGATGATGAGAACGTGTATCTCTTCAAGAAGGACAGCAGCACGCCACTCTGGAGCTACAGCACCGGGAATACTGTGCGGTCGGTGGCCATCTCAGCAGACGGAGAATACATCGCCGCTGGTTCCAATGAATACGTCCACCTATTCGATAAGGACAGCAGCACGCCACTCTGGAGCTACTCCACTGAGAGTGATGCGCAATCAATATCAATCTCGGCGGACGGTGAGTACATCGCCTTTAGCACTGGGGACAGCAAGGTCTACCTCTTCGACAAGGACAGCGACGACCCCCTATGGATCTACACCATCGAGGGGAGCAGTGCGTACTCGGTCGCCATCTCGGCGGATGGTGAGTACATTGTATCCGGCTCCTGGGACGGTGAGATTGACCTATTCCACAGGAGCAGCAGTACGCCCCAGTGGAACTACACTGCTGAGGACGAACATGTCGTTCGCTCAGTCTCCATCTCGGCAGACGGCGAGTATGTTACTGCCATATCGGATGACTACAATATTTATCTCTTTGACAAGGACAGCAACCAACCGCTCTGGAGCTACAGAGTTGGAAACCAGGGATGTTCCGTTTCTATTTCGGCGGATGGTGAGTACATTGCGGCGGTAACATACGATGGTAACGGATTATACCTGTTTAACAGTGACAATAGCACCCCCCTCTGGAACCACACTATTGCTGGTAACGTATACTCGGCAGCTATCTCGGCCGATGGCGAGTACATTGTTGTTTCAGGTGGAAATAATGTTTTCTTCTTCGACAAGGACAGCAGCACGCCGCTCTGGAGCTACACCACCGGGAATGAAGTGGACACGGTTGCAATCTCGGCGGACGGCGCGTACATCGTCGCCGGCTCCTTTGACTCCAAGGTCTACGCCTTCAAAAATACGGCATCAGGAAACGACCCTCCGCAAATCTGGAGTATCGACGTAGGACCCAATCCTGCCTACGAGAACGAACGGGTCTACTTCGATAGCGATTCGGAGGATGCCGATGGCGAGATTGTAGCGTTTGAATGGACTTCGGATGTTGACGGCCTGCTGAGTACAAGCGACAGCTTTGACTCCGATGACCTTTCCGTGGGCAACCACACAATTTCCTTCAGGGTTCAGGATGATGATGGTGCGTGGTCGGATTACGCGTACCACGACCTGGAGATAGAGGGAGTGAACGACCCTCCGCAAATCTGGAGTATCGACGTAGGCCCCAATCCAGCCTACGAGAACGTCCGGGTCTATTTCGATAGTGATTCGGAGGATACCGATGGCGAGATTGTAGCGTTTGAATGGACTTCTGATGTTGACGGCCTGCTAAGTACAAAGAACAGCTTCGACTCCGATGGCCTTTCCGTGGGCGCCCACACAATTTCCTTCAGGGTGCAGGACAATGATGGCGCGTGGTCGGATTACGCGTACCAGGACCTGATGATAGAGAGTGAACCTACCAATATCAGTGATGAACGAAAGAAGCAAGTCGACATAACTCCCGGAAAGCCTGTTACCCTGAGTGCCTGGGAGAACCTGGGATTGCAGCTGGAGCTTGCGGTTGGCAAGTTTGCGTCTGGAAACGTCACAGTCACCTCCGTTAACGTAACTCCGCCCCTGCCAGATAATGGTACTTTGAAGGATGTCGGAATCTTTGTTTCCATATCGATGGATGTGATTGTCCAGGACTCCCTGGATTATGCCAAAGTAACTCTGAACTTTGACATTAAACTCCTTCCTGATGGTGTGATTGCTGACACTCTACAGGTATACCATTATTCTGATGAGGGTGGGTGGGAAGCATCGGAAACAGGCGGCATAGACCTAGAGAACGGTACTGTCTGGGGACACTTCACAAATTTCTCTGTCTTCGCGGTATTTGGTTCCAATGCAGCCCCAGTTGCCGACGCGGGACCGGACCTGAAAATCACTCCCGGTTCGCAGGCGATGTTCTTCGGCACGGCGGTAGATGCTGACGGGACCATAGCCCTCTACGAGTGGGACTTCGACGGCGATGGCGTCTTCGACTACAGCGCTTCGGACGGGGTTGCTTCTCACGTCTATGATGACGAAGGTTCGTACCTGGCGATTCTACGCGTTACGGACAATAATGGCGCTACCGGGTTTGATGAGACTCTGGTGACTGTCGCCGAGTCCAGTTCTCTTGCCTTCCTTGATAATCCCCTGTTCAGGATATTCTTCCCGACCGCTATCCTGCTGCTTGCCGTGGGATACTACGCCTACCGGAAATACGCAACCTCTGGAGCTGGAGCGTTTGGAGCTCAAAAAAGGAATTTCGCGCTGAAGAAGGAAGAAGACGTTACGGTTGTCTGCCCAGCCTGTGGAATTCACATGAAGGTTCCGCGCCTTGGAACCTTGCAGATGGTTGTTTGCGATAACTGCGGTAACGAAGGCGAAATGGAAGTCTAGCCACTATACCAGCAGGAAGGGCTGTGGGCGCATCGGGGTTGCAGTGCCGAGTGAGTTCAGGTTTTTCTCAACGCCGTTGGTGCGGCGCGATGACGGCCAATCGCGTCAGAAGAAGCGGTGCCAGAAGCCGACAAACCGGTCGCGAGTGCTGTAGATAATTGCCATTGGGTTCACGTACCAGGTAACCGACTCGCGGATAACGACGAGTGACTCTATGATTTCACCAGCACCCTCGAAACGACCCAGGTCCCCGTCCCAGTTCTCGAGGACGCTGCCGAACTGATTTTCAATAAGGTCTATCGCCCCCACCAGCTGCTCACGAATCTCAGGTCTCTCCTGTCCCCTGACGACCAGCGCCAGCACCGCATTCCGGCCGCGCTCGATTAATAGCAGTAAATCTCCATGCTCGAGCTTCTTCAGGGTCCTGGTTTCGTCAGCCTGAAATGACTCTGAAACGAAGTCCGACAGGGCCTGGAGCATCGACCCCATGATGTCCTGGTCGATTCCGGAATCGTCCGAGGCTCCGGAATGGGCGATGACGCGGCCAATGCTGTCGAGCAGGTAGACCTCCTCGACACGATAGCTGCCGAGCCTGTAGCGCTCCCGACCATAGGCTCCCGCAAGAACGCTAAGTGGCAGAATGAACATCCAGTAGCGGTACTCTATCCCGAGGAATTTCTCCGGTTCGGAAGGAGGACTGGTAATGTCAATCTTGCGGGAACTGGAACCGAAGTCAAGCTCGACCAGTATCAGTTCCTGGCCTGCAGTGACATTCTCTATCTGGCTGATAAGCAGTTCCTTCTGGATGCCCTGATGGGGCGCCCGGATGGTAGTTACCCCGTCATCATTACTGACCAGCACAAGCGCATCATCTGCACTGAACGGGCTGCCGACTTGGCTCCTGAGGATTTCTGCTTCGCCATCGACCGGGCTACTGATGACCTGTTCCGCAAAGATGCGATAGTAGCAGAGATAGGAACCGGGTGAGGCAATTCCTGAACTCGGCAGCGACATCGTGCGTGACTCCCCGTAACGGATTTGCAGTATCTCTGTCGTGCTCAGCTGGCCCCCATCGGTCCCGCTCAGGGGCGACAACGACCGCGTGTCAACCACGCTCAGCGTAGCGCTGACGTTGAGGTGGGCAGTACCCGTGTTCCTGACCGAGACCACCAGCTCGAACGGCTCGTCTGTCAGGCGCGAGTCGCTACCGACAATCTGGAATCCATCGACCATTAGCCCCACCTCAAGTTGTGCTTCGAGTATCTGGCTGGTTTCCAGTGCCAGGCTGCCTTCCCATTTTCCAAAATGAATTTCTTCCACAGCCCCTGTCAGGTTGATTGGTCCGGTACCTGCCCCTTCACCCAGAATGGCTATCCAGCCAGACTCTCCCGTTTCACCAATGCTTCCCGACCAGCTGCTATCGCCAGAAGTGAAATTCCAGCTCCCTCCGTTGATTGGTGTTCCGAACGGTGTCGTAAAGCGCGCGTTCAACCAGTAGCCCGAATTCACGTCACTATTCTCTTCCACCAAGGTACCGAAACTGCTCGCCACAAGCGAGGCGCTTCCGCTCGTAATTTGCAGCTCGGCATCCGGCAGCGTGATGTTTGACATGAACAGGCTCCCGCCATCCACCTCAATGCTGGTCAGGTTGCGGCACTCAACATCCCACAGCCTCAGGCTGGCGCTTTCGCCGACGGCAAGCCATGCGCCTCCGTCAGCGAACTCCAGCGTCGAGTTGCGCAGAACGACCGTGACGCCGTCCTGAATCGTCAGGTTTCCGGAAACGGTCACCGTGGTATCCGAGAGCGTCACGTCCTCGGCCAGCTCTCCGCTCCACTCTTCGCCAGCCCCTCGCCCCGAGAAGAGGAGGACCAGCAGGCAGCAGGATAGCCCAGCCAGCAGCAAATGTCGTCCGGACACGATTCCAGCCTTCTCAGGCCCTTACTTAATGTTTTTTTGCAACGAAGGCGAAATGGAAGTCTAGCCCTACTGCGAAAACTCCTGAATGCTCTTGACCAGGTCCATGCGCCGGATACGCCAGGTGCCAATGAGTGTGGTGGCAAGCGCCGCGATGAGGATGAAGAGGAACAGGTAGAGCGCGACCATCCAGTCGATAAAGAGTGGGAAGTGGAACAACCAGGTTGTGAAGACCGCGACCATCCACTTGCTGGCGGCAATTGCGACCGCGACGCCGATTACCCCACCCACCAGGCCAATGATGGTGTGCTCTACCAGCAGCACCCCCGACAGGCGCCACTTGGAGGCGCCGAGGACGCGCAGCGTCGCCAGCTCGGCGTCGCGTTCGGTGAGGTTGATAATCAGCGTGTTGACGAGGACGGCGATGGCAATCGCGGCGCCGATGACGAGGAAGGTGTAGATGATGGCCAGGTATTTCTCCATCGAGCTGTCAAACGCCGCGACCAGGTCGTCGTGGCGCGTTACGAGCGCCTGTTGCTCCAGCTCTTCGAGCGCCGCATCATCGACGTTACGCAGCATCACCAGGTTGACCATCTCCCAGCCGGTAATCGCCACGAGGTCGTCGCGGTGCAGCCAGAGCGTGCGCGTCAGCTCGAGGGTGATTCCGGTGACGCGCACTTCGACGGCGCTGCCGGCAATCTCGACGATTACCACTTCGCCCGGCTCCCATTCCAGGAACTCGGCGACGCCCTGGTCCACCAGCACCTCGACTGGCTGCGCGCCAGCCTGCGGCAATTCACCCTCCGTGAGCCGGAAGCCGTGCATTCCGCTGTCGCCGAACTGCCCGACGCCCCACACCATGAAGGTGCGGTCGTCGCCAGCGGGCGAGCCTGGGAGCACCGAGACCCACTCCGCCTCGAGGCCCGAGTGGTTAGCAGCCCAGCTGCGCATTTGCGGCTCCTGCTGCGGCATGAAGACCGCCTGCGCGTCCCACTGCTCAACCTCGGTGAGCGAATCGCGCATGAAGCCGGTCATCGAGCTCATCGTCAGCAGCCAGCCGCCCAGGATGACTAGCGCCAGCCCCAGCGCTGCGACTGTCAGTAGCAGCCGCCGCGGCTTGCGGAAGGTCGAGCGCACGCCGAGCCCCATCGTCACCGGCATCCACGCTGTCAGCCGCTGCGCCCACGCCTGCGTGCGCTTGATTTCGCGCTGCCCCATCACCTCCAGCGGCGTCAGCCGCGAGGCGTGGAGCGCCGGGCGCAGCGAGAAGAGCATCACGATTGCCATCACCCCCGCCGTGACCGCGAGCCAGAGGTCGGGGTAATGGGCGACCCTGACCAGCGGGATGCCCCACTGGTCGAAGTAGAAGCTGGTCATTCCCACCGAAAACCAGGCGCCGAGCGCGACGCCGAGCGTGACGCCGGCGGAGCCGAGTAGCAGTGGCACCAGCAGGTAGTGGTTCCTGACCTCGGCGGCGGAGAAGCCGAGCGCGCGCATCACCGCGATTTCGCGATACTGCGTCCGTATCAGCCGCTCCATCGAAATCGCCAGCACCAGCGACGAGACCGCCCCCAGCATGAAGATGGTCATCGGGATGGACTTGCGGCTCCCCTCGAGGTCCTGCCGCAGCAACTCGACGGAGTGGATGGAGCCGCGGTCGCCCACCAGCGCGCCGTCAACGCCTTCGTCGCGCAGCGCTGACGCGAGCTCCCGCTTCAGCTCGCGCAGCGCAATGCCTTCATCTTCGCTGGTGTCCTGCAGGTCGTAGGCGGGCGTTCCGGGCAGGTCAAGCAGCAGCATGTTCCTGCTCTCCGGCTCGAGGCCGGCGTCGGCCGCCAGTTCCCCGACCGGCAGGTAGAGCACGGCGTAGGTTCCATCCTGCGGCAGGAGCGTAAAGGAGCTGGCGACATAGAAGAGGTGGTGCGGCGAGTTGGCGACGCCCACGACAGTGTAATTCTGCATCCTGCCCGCGAGCGAAACCGTTACCGTGTCGCCCAGCCCGACGCCCAGCTCCTCCTGCACGTGGCGGTCAACCACCGCCTCGCCCGCGCCGGAAGCCATGCGCCCTTCGCTGAACCAGAGCGTGCTTATCGCGGACGCCCCCGCATGGCCATAGAGCGTAGCGGCAATCCACTCGCCGTCGTCGCGCAGGAACTGCCCGTCGAGCGCCAGCCGCGTCTCGCACGCTTGCGCAGCACCGAAGGCCGCGCAGGCCGCCGAGAAGTTGCTCTCCGGCTGGTGCTGCTCGCCGGTGGTGACGATAAGGTCGGCGAGGCTGGTTTCGCTGTAGAACTCCTCGTAGACCGCGTCGCCGTTGCGGCTGAACTCGGAGAGCGTCACGCCGGTCAGCGTCGTAATCAGGATTAGCAGCAGCATCACCCCGGTCCGGAAGCGGATGCGCCACAGCGAGCGCAGCATCCGCCGCAGCAGCAGCGAGCGCAGCCGCGGCGCGAGTCGCCGCCCGAACCACCCTGAGGCAGCGCGTCGCGGCTTCATACCTGCGAGAGCCGGCGCGCCTTCTCTGCCAGCAACTTCAATGCTTTTTTCGAAGAACGCCCCGCCTCCTTGACGGCGCCCTTCACCGTCGCCAGCTCGCCCGGCCGGTCCTCGACCAGCTTACCGGAGTCGATGGCGATGACGCGCGTCGCGTAGCGCTCGAGCGCGTGGTCATGAGTGACCAGCACCGCCGTGATTTTCTCGGCGCGGCAGGCGTCAACCAGCACCTCCATCACCTGCCGCGTCGTTTCCGAGTCGAGGTTACCGGTCGGCTCGTCGCCCAGCAGCAGCCGCGGTGACTTGGCGAGCGAGCGCGCAATCGCGACGCGCTGCTGCTGGCCGCCGCTCATCTCGGACGGGAATCTCTCTTCAAGGCCGGTCAGGCCGACCAGTGCCAGTAGCTCGCGCGCGCGTGGTTCGTCGCGGCCGTCGGTGAGTTCTTGCACCAGCAGGATGTTCTCCAGCGCGGTCAGGTCGCCGAGCAGGTTGAAGAACTGGAAGACGTAGCCGACGTTCCGGCGCCGAAAGGCGGTCATCTCCTCGACGTCGTCGTGCGGCACCAGCTCGCCGCCGAAGTGGTAGCTGCCGCTGGTTGGTGCGTCGAGCGCCGAAATCACGTTCAGCAGCGTCGTTTTCCCGGAACCGGACGGCCCCACCAGTAGCACGATTGCCCCCTGCTCGACCGTGAGGCTGAAGTCGTCGAGCGCGTGGATGCGCTCGCCCCCCGTCTCGTAGATGCGCGAGACCTGCTCCAGTTCGAGCAGTGACATGCCGCCGCCAGCGGACCGCCGGTTAAGGCAGTTCGGGTGCCGGCCCGAGCGTGCCGCAGTGGGGACAGACTATTTCTTCGTCGTCGCGCAGCCCGGGGAATTCGCGGTCACAGCCGCTCTGGCAGTGGAAGCGCACGCGGCGCGAGTATTCGCTGCCCGAGACCATGCGGAAAACGTCTGGTTCCGGCTCCTCCTCTTCCGGGATGGCTTCGATATCCGGGACCGGCTCGACCAGCGCATCAACCGTCTCGAGCGAAGGCCCCACTTCGGCTTCGCCCGTAGAGCGGCGTGACGCGAACAGCGCCACGCCGCTACCGAGGAGCGCGAGGCCGACAACCAGCGGCAGCAGCCATCCCGGTGCTTCCGAGCCGCTGCTGCTGCCGGTGGGAGTCTCGACCGCCGTCGGTGGGGTCAGGTCGACCATCACCCGCTCAACGGTGCTCCCGAGGTACTCCATTCCCACAGATTCGTAGCCCATACGGTCGAGCGCAATCACGCGGTAATACCACACCTGCCCCGCGAGGTTTTCCTCGGCGTAGCTGTTCAGCTCGAATTCCTGCGGCGCGAGTTCAGCGCGCAATTCCCAGCCGAGCGTGAGGTTGCCCGAGCGCTCGACGCGGTAGCTGCTGACGTCGGGCGCCGATTCCCACTGTAGCTCGACGTCCGTGAAATTCTCGCTGTAGGCGCGCATGCTCTGCACGATGCCGGGCGGCGTCAGGTCAATCGTAGTCGTCGCGTCGTAGCCGGCGTAGCTGATGCGCAGCGTTGCGCTGGCCGCCGGGCGGTAGCCATCCTCGCCGTCGCCGAAGTGGAGAGTTCCGCTGGCGTAATCAACGCGGAACTGGATGGCGAGCATCTGCGACGGGTCGCTGCCGAAATACTCGTCCAGCTCGACCTCGAAGCTGCCGTCGCCCTCCACATCAACCGCGACGGCGACGTTGGCGAGCAGCCCGATGTAGACCGGTTTCAGCGGAAGCACCGGCAACGTCACGCTGGCGCCAGCCGTCCCGTCGCTGCTGGTCTCGAAAACATACGGTGTGCGGCTGGCGGTGTTGCCCGCCGTGTCGACCGGCGCCAGCCGGAACCAGTAGCTACGCCCGTCGGCCAGCCCCGGGAAGAGCGCGCTGCCGTTGTCCCAGGCGACCGGCAGCGTGCCCCAGCCGAGCATCATCTCGCTCCCCTCGGCAAGCAGCGCGTATTGCAATTCGACGTCGGCGAGCCCGCTGGTGTCGCCCAGCAGCTGCAGCGCGAGGACGCTTTCGCCCCAGAACTGCGGCAGCGCTGAAAGCGTCACTTCGGGGCGCTGCCGGTCGAAGCTGATTATGACATCGGCCTCCGGCTTCGCCTCGCCGTTGCCGGCGTAATCGGTCGCGAGCACGCGGAACGCGTATTCTCCGTCGGTGGCGGGCGCGAAGTAGTGCTCGCCCGCGCTGCCGGAGAGCGCCAGTGTATCCCAGCCAGAGCCGTTGCGCAGTTGCAACTGGTAGCTGGCGATATCGTAGTCGGCAGCGCTGGCGGGTTCCCATGCGAGGTAGATGCCGGTCAGGTTGGTCGGGTTGCCGGTGGTATCAACCACGCGCAGTAGCGACTCGGGTGGGCGAGTATCGATGAGGAATTCGGTGCCGTAGGTGGACTTGCTCTCGACGTTGCCGCGGGTGTCGAACGAGATTGAGCGGAAGCGGTAGAGGGTGCCGTTGCTGCCGCCGCTGAAAGTGGTGTTGTAGCCGCTGAACTCGCCCAGCGCTTCCCATGCGTCTTCACCTGGCCAGCCGCTGCCGTTGTTGAGCATGTAGTCGATGCGGAAGCCGGCGAGGTCGGTCGCGTTGGCGAGCAGCCGCCAGTTAATTTCGACCTCCGTGGAATTGCGGAAGCCGCCCTGGTCCTCGACCAGCGAGGTGGGCGCTTTCGTGTCGAGCAGCACCGAGATGCCGAGCGGCTGCGGGTGGAAGTTCCAGAGGTTCGCTTGCCGGATGTCTGCATCGAGCCGCTCGTCGTACCACTGTGTATTCTGATTATTGCGGACCACCGAAGCAAGGACATTCTCCCCCTCCAGCAGTGCATCCGTGTTGTCGGGTTCCTGCTCGTTCCAGTAATCGGCGCCGTGGTCACCTCCTTCGAGATCGCTAAAAATCAGGTTGCCATTGAGGTAGTGGGCGCCGGCGCCGTTGGTAGCTATGCTGAGGGTCAGCACGCCTTCCGTGTAGATGTCGAGGTCACTGACGTTGAAAGCGTGGCGGAAGTAGGCGTAGTTGTCCCCATCCCACTCGGTGTTATAGTTCACTCCACTTATGGAATTATCGCCAAATGGTGCAGCACCATCCATACGCCAGCCGGAGTCGTTGAAGCCAGGCAGCGTCCAGTTCAGGTCATCGTAGAGCTGCTGGCTGGTATTGGTGGAGTTGGTCCAGCTCCATTCAGTCGCGGCAGTACGCCCGCTCTGGACTAGTGGGAAGCTGACGCGCCGCTCAGAATTCTGCGACGTCGTCTCGATTGAGAAATTCCATTCTCCATCCGTTGTCATAGATGAAACCTCGACACTGACTAGCAGTTCACCACTTTCTCCAGGAGCGAGCGACATGCTTCCAGGCAGGTAGTCAATGTCCCAGCCCGTCGGCCGTTCACTGGTAGCGAACGTCAGCACGTCGGGGAGGTCCCCGGTGTTGCGGACTGTGATGTTGAGTGACGTCACAAGGGTCGAATTTACGACTGGAATGACGCCACCGTATTCCAGCGCATACCCCCAGTGATGGATATGAAGCATAATCTCCAGTGAATTGTTGAGGTAGCTGCTCTCGTTGCTCTCGCTACTGATACTCAGGTTGAGTGGAATGTCACCCAGCCTGTGCGGAGTCCAGTCCACCCCTATCGTTGTGTTGGTGTTAGCGGCGGCTGTCGAAAGGAACTGCTGCCATACGGTTTCCCCATCGGCCTGCAGCGTGATAGTGGCATTCTCGGCGGTCGCGTTGCCTCCGTTTGCCACTCCCAGCACCAGCGTCAGCTGGTCACCCAGGATTACCGGTTCCGTCGTCGTGTTGAATGGATTATGGGTGGCAGTTATCCGTGGGTCAAGCCACTGTTGGTTCTGGTTTACTGACCAGACATAGTCCCGCGCGTAAATCGCGAGCAGGTTATCGTGACTATCAAACAGGGCCGGCGAGATGTCTTCAGTCCCGTCGGAGTTCCAGTATTGCATAGAGTGTCCGTTCGCACCTTCTTCCCCATCACCACTGTAGATGAGGTTACCATTGAGATACGGCGTGCAGTAGTTAGAGAATGCAACATTAATCTCGGCTGAGAGGATTGTTCCGACCGGCAGGTCGAACCTGTGCCTGACCAGCAGGGTGTCATTCTCATACGGTGAACTACCCTCAGTGTCCCAGATGGTTCCGGGCACTACATTGTCATCTTCCGAGTCAGCAAATGGTGCCGCGCCAAGTAACCAGCCCGAATCATTGAACCCGGGTTGCGACCAGTTTTCCGGCGCCTCGGAGTAGTCATCCAGGATAAGGTAGCGGTACAGAGTGGCATTGTCCCTGCCGCTCTCAACAAGCGTGACGGGAACTTCATCCTCACCGGCAAAACCGTATTCCAGCGAGAGCGCCTGCAGGTCCACCTCACCGTCGGTGGGGACGGCGAGTGCCAGCAGGACTGCGGCGGTAACCAGCAGCAAAAACCGGGTGGCCATGGGACTCACTCACGCTGTCCGGCGTTATTATAAGCTTCCCGTTCGCGTTACGTCAATGCTATAAAACCGGTCCCCGCGTGGGCGCGCGGGAGCGTTCCGTTGTCGTCAGACGAAGAGGAAGAGGGTATCCGCAGCCGCATCGACCGTTTCTTCGACGGGCAGGCGCGCAAGCGTGACGAGTTGCTCGACCGTGAGGCGATGGGCAAGCGCTTCGAGGAGGTCAAGCGCTCGATAGCGATTTCCTCGCCCGAGTCGGTAAAACGGATGGCGCGGCAGCAGCGCGAGCAGAGCGCTGCGCCCGAGGCGGAGCCGGTTCCCGAGGAGCCCGAGTCGGAGGTCGAAATCGGTCCGTGGTCGCGCGGACTGGTGCGCATCACGACGGCGCAGCCGCCGCTGACGCTGGGGGTCATGACCGTAATCATGCTGTTCATGCTGGTCGGCATCGGCCAGACCAACGTCAACGGCGCGATGGAAGTCTACCTGCCGCGCGGCTCCCCGGAGGAGGCGCTGCTGTTCGAGGTGCGCGAGGACTGGTCGACTGACGTCATCGTGATTTACGTCGAGACGCGCAACGCCTACGAGATGAGCGACAAGACGAACATCACCGAACGGCGGGTGCTGCTCGAGATGGATTATGTCGAGCGCACGCTGGACGAATATGGACAGAATGAGGAGCCGGGCCAGCCCGGCGTCGTGCTGAGTGATGCTGGCAAGATTGACAATGTCGTCTTCTCGCTCAGTATTTCGACGATTATCAAGGAACTGCATTCGAGCAATTCCCGGGCGTACGACGCGCTCATCGATAACGCCGACGACTGGGCGGCGGCCGAAACCGACGACACCTCGCGTGACGCGGCGCAGCTCGCCAAGCAGCTGGCGGTGGCGGCCAAGACACTGGCGGTGGCTACCGGCACGCTCGGGAGCTACGAAATCCCGAGCCAGTCCGACATCGACGGCTACACCGACGACATCCCGGAATCAGTTCTCGAAAAGGTCATCCGCGACACCAACGGTGACGGCATCTGGGACACCGGCGTAATGGTCTTCGGCATCACCAGCACCGTTGACCCTGCAATCGCGATTGCCGCTGTGCAGGCGGCGCTCGACGAGCGGGGCGAGAAACTGCCAAACCGCCCCAACGGCGAGACCTACAGCGACATGGCGCTGACCGGGCCGGTGCCGGTGACGCAGGCTATCACCGAGCGTTCGTTCCAGGAATTCTGGAACGTCTTCCCGATTGGCGTCGTGCTCTGTGCGCTGATGATTTTCGCGCTGCACAAGCGAATTCGGGCCGTGCTGATTGCGGGTGTACCGACGCTTTACGGGATTTTCTTCACCTACGGCATCATCGGCTGGTGGGGGCGCGAGGTGACGCCGACGATTATTGCGCTCGGCCCGATTCTGATGGCGCTCGGCGTGGCCTACGGGCTCCACCTCACCAACCGGTTTACCGAGGAAAAGGGCGGCAGCGCGCAGGAGCGCATGATGCGCGCCCTCTCTACCACCGGGCGCGCCATCGTACTCTCGGCCGTGACGACCATGATTGGCTTCGGCAGCCTGATGTATACTAATCTCGACCCGGTATTTACGGTCGGCTTCTCGCTGACGATGGGCATTTTCCTCTGCCTGCTGACGACTTTCGTGATGGCGCCCGCGATTGCGGTCTGGACCGATTATGATTACCACAAGACCGAAGGCGAATGGCGCACGCTGGCGAAGGTAGTTACCGAGCACAACCGGCCGGTGCTGGCCGTGATGCTGGTGCTGATGCTGCTCTCGCTCGGCGTCCTGCCGATGCTCGAGACCAACATCGACTACCTCGAAATGGTCCCCAATGACGAGCCGACACTAGTCGGGATTGTCAAGTATTCAGAGAATTTCAACGCCGGCGCGCTGGGGATGATTATCGTGCGGGGTGATTTCCGCAATGACTACGATGAGAATAACGACGATGCTGTCAGGCATCTCGACCAGATTGACTTGCTCGTAACGGGGGAACGGGATAACACCACGCGTGCGGGGCTCAACGATGTCTCGAACGTCAACGCGATTGCCATCACCGACCTGATGAAAACGGTCAAGGTGCAGACCAACCAGTCAGCGACCATTGCCGACGTGCTCGCTGGACTTGGCATCGGCAGCTTCGAGCGCTCTTTCTGGGAAATCCTGCACGACGACGTGGTGGTGGAAAGAGCTCCCGGTTTACAGAAATACTTCCTGAATGTATTCTACGATTCCCTGACCGATGAGGCGCTGGGGATGCTGATGAACGACGGCTACTCGAAAACGCTGGTCTATGTAGATATGCCGCTGATGGATATCCGGGGCATGGAGGCGGCAGTAACTGGCGTCAACGCCGTGCGCAACGACTGGGACTACGCGCCAGTCAAGGTCTCGGCGCTGACTGGCGTGGCGGCCATCGGCACCAGCGTCAATGCGCAGCTGATTACCTCGCAGTTGCAGACGCTCGCCATCTGCCTCATCCTGGTCTTCGCAATCCTGACCCTCACCTTCGGCCGTAACTGGAAGCTGGGGCTGGTGACGACAATACCGGTGGTCTGGGTTGTTTCGCTCGAGCCGCTTACCTTCGTCGGGCTGGGGCAGTCGCTCTCGCTGGTGACGGTGATGATTGGCTCAATCGTGATTGGCGTCGGCATCGACTTCTCAATCCACATCACGCAGCGCGTGATTGAGGGTGGCGTCAACCTGCCGAGCGTCTATCGCGCTACGGCGCGCACCGCGCAAACGCTGGGTGAAGCGACGCTCGTCACGCTCTTCGGGCTGATGGCGGCTTTCGCCATCAAGATTTCTGCGCTGTGGTGGTTCGTCTTCATCATTATGGTGTTGTTGCTGGCATCAATGATTGCCGCCATGTTCCTGCTACCAGCGCTCTATGCTACTATTATCAAGGCGGGCGGCACGCTCTCGTGAGCGTCCTCGCTGTCGTCGGCGCACAGTGGGGCGACGAGGGTAAGGGAAAAATCACTGACTGGCTCGCTGCCGACGTCGGGACTGTCGTGCGAGGACAGGGTGGCAGCAATGCTGGGCACACTGTCGTCATCGACGGTGAGAGCCACAAGCTGCACCTGCTTCCGTCGGGAATTCTGCGGGGCGAGATCCTGGCTATCGCGGGTGCAGGAATGGTGATTGACCCAGAACAATTGCTGGCAGAGCTGGAGCAACTGGGCGATAGCCGGGGCGAGTTGCTGATTTCGGAGCGTGCGCACGTCGTGATGCCCTACCACCGGCTGCTTGACGGCGCCGAGGAACGCGCCAAGGGCGCTGGCGCTGCCGGGACCACCGGCAAAGGCATCGGTCCCGCCTACGGCGACCGCGCTACCCGCTTCGGGATTCGCATGGGCGACCTGCTCGAGCCGCAAACGCTGCGCGAGCGGCTCGAGAGGGTGGTGCCGCGGACGCAGGCACTGCTCGATTACTACGGCACCGGCGACCGGCTGGAGCTGGAGCGGCTCTACGACCTCGCCGTGGGCTGGGGCGCGACGCTGGAAAGCAGCATCGGCAACGCTTCGCTCGCGATTGCCGAGCGGCTCGACGACGGAGTGCTGCTCGAGGGGGCGCAGGGCGTCCACATCGATATCGACCACGGCATCTACCCCTTCGTAACCTCGTCAAGCCCGACCCCGGCCGGGATGGCGCAGGGCGCCGGCATTGCGCCCGGCCTTATCGAGCGCGTCGTGGGAGTAACCAAGGCATACGTCACGCGCGTCGGCACTGGCCCCTTCCCGACCGAGTTGGAGGACGCTACCGGCGAGCATATGCGCGATATCGGAGGCGAATTCGGCACCACCACCGGCCGCCCCCGTCGCTGCGGCTGGCTCGACATGGTAATGCTCGAACACTCGCAGCGGCTCTGCGGTTTCACGGAACTGGCAATAACCAAGCTTGACGTATTGGGCGGCCTCGACAAAATCCGGGTCTGCACCGCTTACGAAACCCCGCACGGCCGCCTCGAGCACTTCCCCGCCTCGATGACGCTGCTTGCCGAGTGCACGCCAGTCTACGAAACGCTGGCGGGCTGGCCGACGCTTTCGGCCGCGGAATGGCAGGCGGCGGCCAGCGCGGGCAGCCTCCCGGTGGCTCTCGAGGAATTCATCGCGTTCGTCACCAGCCGGCTGGGAGTCCCAGCGGGCCTGCTCTCCTTCGGACCGGACCGCGAGGCGACACTACGGCTGCGCTAATCCTCTTTGGCAGAGGTAACGCGCTTGATGGTTTCGCCGACTACCTTGATGGCGTCGCCGGTCTTGTGACCGGTGCGCCCGGTAGCCTTGATGGCGTTCCCCGTTGAGACGACCACCGAACCGGCGGCATCAACCATTGAGCTGCCGGCCTTGACGACGTTGCCGCCAGCGATGACACCGCTGCCGACTACCCCACCCAGCCGTCCGCTCACTGTCGTAGCGGTGCCGGCCGCGCGGCTCGTTATGTCCTCAGCCAGGTCGGCCGCTTTGCGGGCGGCGGAAGCGATGTCGTCCACGGCTTCGCCGATGCCGAGGCTGTCGATAGCGCCCGACTTCTTGTTTTCACCCATATCGAGGGCGGGACGGGGTGCTATTTAATTGTTTGGTGTAATTTGCGGCTATTTTAGTCACATCGCGTTACCTGTAACGCATTAATACTCTATCCCATCGCCCGGTATGAAGCACCTCAATGCCCGTATCCCTGACGATGAGGCGGAGCTGTTCGACGAAATAACCAGTTTCTGCCGCGAGTCGGGCTACAACCTGTCGCAAATCGTGCGCTTGCTGGTCAAGCGCTGGTACCAGAACCAGCTCGACCGCTAGCTATATTCGTAGAACCCGCGCCCGCTCTTCCGACCGAGGTGGCCGGCTGCGACCTTCTCGCGCAGTAGCGGGCAGGGGAGGTACTTGTCGTTCTCGAAGCCGCGGTGCAGTACTTCCATAATCGAGAGGCAGGTATCGAGCCCGATATAGTCTGCGAGCGCCAGCGGCCCCATGGGGTGGTTCATTCCCAGCTTCATCACCGTATCAATAGCCTCCGCTTCGGCAACGCCCTCCATCAGCGCGTAGCACGCCTCGTTGAGCATCGGCAGCAGGATGCGGTTGGCGACAAAGCCGGGAAAGTCATTCGCCTCGACCGGCGTCTTCCCCATCTCGCGCGCCAGCTCCATCACCGCTGTGCAGGTTGCCCCCAAGGTTTCACGGCCGCGGATGACCTCGACCAGTTCCATCAGCGGCACCGGGTTCATGAAGTGCATGCCGATGAACTGCGCCGGCCGACCGCTCGCCTCGCCCAGTTCGGAGATGGAAATGCTGCTGGTGTTGGAGGCGAGGATGGTCCCGGACGGGCAGAGCTGACCCAGTGTGGCGAATAGTTCCTGCTTGATATTCTGGTCTTCGACAATCGCCTCAATGACCATATCGGTTTCTGCCAGTGGCGCCTGCTCCACGCTGGGCGTGATGCGCGCCGCAATCGCCTCCGCCTCGGCGGCGGGCAGTTTGCCTTTCGCAACGAATTTGTTAAGGCTGCCGCGGATGGTCGCCATCCCGTGCTCGACGAACTCCGGTGCGATGTCCTGCAGGATGACGTCGCGGCCGGTGGCGGCAGCCACCTGCGCGATGCCGGCGCCCATCTGCCCGGCGCCGACGACGCCGATAGTCCTAATCGCCATTGGCCACCAGCCAGGCCATGATGCCGTTCTGGACGTGCAGCCGGTTCTCGGCCTGGTCGAAGACGATCGAGTAATCGGCCTCTATCACCGCGTCGGTTACCTCGCGGTCGCGTTCGGCCGGCAGGCAGTGCATGAATAGAGTTTCGCAGCCGGTGGCGTCCATCAGCGCGCTGTTAACCTGGAAGGGTGCAAAGGCCTTCGCGCGCGTCTGCGCCTCCTGCTTCTGCCCCATCGAGGCCCAGACGTCGGTGTAGATTACCTCGGCGCCAGCGACCGCCTCGCGGGGGTCGTGGCTGATTTCGATGGTTGAAATCCCCGCGTTGCGCGCTGATGCTACGGTCTCCGCGTCCGGCTCGTAGCCTTGCGGGCAGCAGCAGGTGAAGTGGAGCGGCAGCCGCATCGCCAGTCGCAGCCAGGAGTGGACGATGTTGTTCCCGTCGCCGACGTAGACCACTCGTGGTTTCTCCTGCTCTGGCAGATGCTCCCGGATGGTGAAGTAATCGGCCATCACCTGGCAGGGGTGGTTGTAGTCAGTGAGGCCGTTTATGACTGGAATGGTCGCGTGCTCCGCCAGCTCGAGGATGTGCGCGTGGTCGAACAGCCGCGCCATTATCAGGTCGTTGTAGCGGCTGAAGAGCCGCGCGATGTCCCTGATTTCCTCGCGTTTGCCGATGCCGATGTCCTGCGGCCCAAGGAAGAGCGCATGCCCTCCCATCCAGGTGAAGCCGGTCTCGAAGGAGACTCGCGTGCGCGCTGACGGCTTGGCGAATATCATCGCCAATGAACGGCCGGCGAACGGCCGGTGGTCGTCCCGCGCGCGGAATTTCGCCTTGAGGCTAGTTGCCAGTTGCAGGATTTCGTGCAGTTCAGTAGCGGTGAAGTCGGAGATGTGCAGGAAGTGCCTGACCATCTATTCCCGGTCAATACGGGGCGCGAGCAGGAAGGTGACCTCGCCCTGTGCACCGGTAAGGTCATCGACCGCCAGGTCGGCGGTGATGCGCACCGGCAGGTCGCTGCCCAGCGAGATTTTCAGGATGCGGTCCTTCGCCAGCGAGCCCACCATCAGCGTGAAGTATTCCAGTGAGAAGAGTGAGGTCTGTTCCTCGGGCGAATCGAGCTTCTCGAGCTGTTTCTTGCCCAGTTCAAGGTCAACCCGGTTCTGGTTGTCTCCTTCGCAGACCAGCCGGAAAGCCTTCTTGCTGGTCGAGAGCGCAATGTGGTCCGAAACCGATTTCGAGGCCTTCAGTCCCTGCGAGACCTCTTCGACCGCGACTTTGACGGTGGCGGGCAGGTCCAGTGCTGGCACCTTGGGGTCAGGCATCCCGGCCGTGTCGAGCAGCGGCATCGCGCGCGTCAGGTTGCCGATGGTGACCACCAGCAGGTTCAGCTCGGTGTCCTGTTCCAGGTCGACCATATCACCCGCGCGGGCAACAGCGAGTACTGAGCGGAACTTGTCCACATCGATACCCAGTTCGGCTTCAGCAGCCTCGTAGGAATCGAAGGCTGCCTTGTCGAGGCGGGCCTCAATCATCGCTACATGGGAGGGGTCGACCGCCTTCACGGTCAGGTCGCCTTTGGCGACGCTGAGCTTGGCTTCATCAACCAGCGCGCCGACGGTACCGACGAACTCCTTGAGATGCTCTGCAGAGATACGGGCCTTAATCACGGGATTGCACCGCCGGCGCATTGGTGAACCGTATTTAATCATTCGTCGGCGTCCAGCCTGATGACGGAACTATCATATACCCCCCTTAGAATGAAGCGCCGCTTTTCCTCGGTTTGGGAGTTGACTTTGTCCGAGAAAGAACTCAAGAAGGGCACCACCACCGTAGGGCTGGTGTGCCGCGATGGTGTGGTCATGGCGACCGAGATGCGTGCCACGATGGGGCATCTCATAGCGCACAAGAACACACAGAAGCTGTTCCGTATCAGCGACCATATCGGCCTGACGGTAGCGGGACTGGTCGGCGACGCGCAGATGCTGGCGCGCTGGCTCGCGGCCGAAGTGAAGCTTTTCGAGCTGAAGCGCGGCCAGAAGATGTCTATTCTTTCAGCCTCGACGCTGATGGCTAACATCATGAACGGTCGGCGCTACATGCCGTTCTGGGTCCAGCTGCTGATCGGCGGTGTCGATACAGACGGCGGCCATGTCTACTCGCTGGACGCGGCGGGCGGCTCGATTCCAGATACATTTACCACTACCGGTTCCGGCTCGCCCTTTGTTTATGGCGTGCTTGAGGACCACTTCCGTGAGGGGCTGAGTGTGGCCGAGGGCAGGGAACTTGCCATTCGGGCGCTGACTGTGGCGATGAAGCGCGACTCGGCTTCAGGCGACGGCATCTCGCTCTGCACAATCGATTCAAGCGGCTACACTGCGATGGAAGCGGCGGCCGTCATGGAAATTCAGGCTAAGCTGGCTGCCTGAGGCAGCCTTTACACACGCTGGGAAACAGGTCTCATGGCTGTAGAGAGCATCATCAAGGAGGTTCGCGAAGTTGCGCAGAGTGTCATACCTGACACCGTCGAGTTCACCGACGTGCGCGTAGAGGGCTCCAGTGTAGTTCTCTATACCAGAAATATGGAAGCCTTCGCCGGCAGCAACGATATCGTGCGCAAGCTGGCGCAGAAAGTGCGCAAGCGCATCATCATCCGGGCTGACCCGGCTGTGCGGCTGCCGATGAAAGAGGCGGAGGAAAAACTGGGTGAAATCATCCCCGCCGAGGCAGAGGTTAGCAGCATCCGCTTCGACGAGATTAATGGTGACGTCTACATCGAGGCGGTTAACCCCGGCCGCGCTATCGGCAAGTTCGGTGCGGTGCTCAACGACGTGCGACGCGGCATCGGCTGGAACCCGATAGTTATCCGTGACGCGCCGATGGAATCAACCACGCTGCGCGAAATCCGTAACTACATCCTCGAGCCGAAGGTGGCGCAGAAGCGCAAGGACTTCATGAAGCGTGTTGGCCGCAAGGTTTTCCGCGACACTATTGAGGGTGAACAGTTCGTACGCATCACTGCGCTGGGCGGCTACCGCGAAGTGGGACGCTCCTGCCATTTGCTGATGACCAAGGACAGCAAAGTGCTGATTGATTGCGGCTTCAACCCCGGCAATGACAAGGAGCCGAGCCCGTTCCTGAACGCTCCGGAGGTGACGCCGCTCGAAGGGCTCGATGCGGTCGTGCTGACGCACGCGCATCTCGACCACTCGGCACTACTGCCGATGCTCTTCGTCTACGGCTTCGACGGTCCGGTCTACTGCACCCCGCCTACGCGCGACCTGGCGGCGCTGTTGCAGACTGACTACATCAAGATACAGAATGCTGAAGCCAAGAAGGTACCCTACAACAGCGAGCAGATCCGGCAGCAGGTGCGCAACTGCATCCCACTCAATTTCGGCGACACGACCGATATTGCTCCCGACCTGAAACTGACATTCCATAACTCGGGCCATATCCTCGGCTCAGCGAGCGCCCACTTCCACGTCGGCGACGGCCAGCACAATGTTGTTTTCTCGGGTGACATCAAGTTCGAGAATACCTGGCTTTTCGACCGTGCCGTCAACCGGTTCCCGCGCATGGAGGCGCTGGTGCTGGAGGCAACCTATGGCGGCTTCAAGGACTTCCAGCCGTCGCGCGAGGAGGGGATGCGCAAGCTGACCGAGATTATCAATCGTACTGTTGAACGACGCGGTAAAATCCTGATTCCGGTATTCGCCGTCGGCCGTTCGCAGGAGGTGATGCTCGTTCTCGAAAAGGCGCACCGCGAAGGTATGCTGCAGGACATGGATGTGTTCCTGGACGGGATGATATGGGAGGCGACCGCGCTCCACGCGGCCTACCCGGAGTACCTGAACAACAATCTGCGCAACAAGATTTACCAGAACCGCGGCAACCCATTCCGTGACGATATGTTCCAGAAGGTAGACTCGGTCGACATGCGGCAGGAAATCTGCTCGCGCGACGAGCCCGCTATCGTGCTCGCCACCTCCGGCATGGTCAACGGCGGGCCGGTGATGGAATACCTGCGCCACTGGGCGCCTGACAAGAACAACAGCATGGTCTTCGTCGGCTACCAGGCCTCGGGTACGCTGGGGCAGCGCATCCAGCAGGGGGCCCGCGAAATCAGCCTGCATGACCGCGACAACGGCGGGATGGTGTCGGTCCCGGTCAATATGAATATCGAAACCTGCGAAGGCTTCTCGGGGCATAGCGACAAGCGGCAGCTGATGCGCTACGTGCGCACAATCCGCCCGCGGCCCAAGCTGGTACTGCTCAACCACGGTGACCCGCAGAAGTGTGACCAGTTTGCGACCGACATCCGGCGCAAGGCACGCTTGAAGGTCGAATCACCGCACAATCTGGAGACTACCCGACTTATATAGAGATGGACGAGGAACGAATCCTGCAGGCAATCGCGGAACTCGAGAAATGGGAAGCGCGTCGCGAACGCGTCCGCGCCCGTATCGAGCAGGGCGACGGCGACGCTTCGGAGCTGGAGCGCATCGAGGAGCAGGTTACCCATTACGAGCGACTGCTGGCGGATATGAAGCGCGAAAGCCTCGGTAGCAGCGATGTCTCGCGTACGATTGCGCGAACCGGAAATCCTTAAACGCGCTGGCAAGTGGCGCAGCCGTGGTGAGGTGGCAGAGAGGCTATGCGTACGCCTGCAGAGCGTATCTACGTCGATTCGAATTCGGCCCTCACCACCACTATCCTGAAGGCCTGAGGTCCTGCAATAGCAGTTGCAGAGTTTCGCGCCCCTTGTAGCGGTTGCGCTCGAGCCGGAACGCGACGTCGACCCGGTCGCCCGGCATGAGCGTCTCGGCGCGGTCGCCCATGCCCCAGCCGATGGCGTCGGGGCAGCGCGCCAGCGAAAGCCGCAGGTGGTCGCTGTCGCGCCCCATCGTGCGCACGGACTGCACTTCGCAGTCGAGCAGCGCGAAGGTCGGTGCCAGGTTTCCCTGCCCGAACGGCGCCAGCCGCTCCAGCTGCGCCATGAATTGCAGGTCGAGCCGCCCTGCCTCGAGTGGGGTGACAATCTCGAGCAACGGCTGCCGCATCTCGTCAGTCAGCCGCTCTGTTGCATCGGCCATTAGCGCTTCGCGCAACGGTTCGAGGTTGGCGGCCGGCAGGTGGCAGCCGGCCGCCATGGCGTGGCCGCCGCCGCCGTCGAGCAGTGCCTTGTAGCGGTCGAACGCGGCGCTCAGGTCATAGCCCGGAATCGAGCGCGCCGAGCCGCCCGCAGCGTCGCCGTCAAGCCGCAGTACCAGCGTCGGCCGGTGGTAGCGACGCATGATGTGCGACGCGACCAGCCCCATTACGCCAGCGTGCATCCCGGGATGCCAGACGACGATGAAGTCATTCCCCGCCTGCGCTTCGGCAAGGTCAAGCGCCAGCTCCTCGCAGCGCGCGGTTTCCGCCTGCCGCTTGGCGTTGAGCCCGGTGAGCTTCTCTGCCAGCGGCCGCGCCGCTGCCAGGTCGGGTGCCAGCAGCAGCTCGAGTGCGATGTCGGCGCCCTCCATGCGTCCAGCGGCGTTGATACGCGGCGCCAGTTTGAAGCCGATGTCAGCCGGGTCAAGCTCGCGTTTGGCGCGCGCCTGCTCGATGAGAGCCTGGATTCCGGCCCGTTTTGTCGCAGCGACACGCGCAAGCCCATGCGCCACCAGTGCGCGGTTCTCATCGACTAGCGGCATCATGTCCGCTACAGTTCCGAGCGTCACTAGGTCGAGCGCCTCGGCCAGAAAAGTGGTCGCATCGCCTGCGGGCAGGATACGCGGCGCGAGCGCGCAGCAGAGCTTGTAGGCGACGCCGACGCCGGCGATGGCGCGGAACGGGTACTCGTTGTCCTTGCGGTTAGGGTTGACGACCGCGGCTGCCGGGGGGAGCTCGCCCTCCTGCTTGTGATGGTCGGTAATCACGACCTCCATTCCCAGAGCATTGGCTCGCGCGACCGCCGCATTGGCGCTGATGCCGTTATCGACGGTTACGATGAGCCGGCTGCCGCGCGTGTGTACCTTCTCGACGCCTGCCTCGGTCAGCCCGTAGCCATCGTCAATGCGATGCGGCACGTGGTAGTCGACCTGCATCCCCGCCTGCTTCAGCAAGCTGTAGAGCAGCACGGTCGACGTCACACCGTCGCAGTCGTAATCGCCGAAGACGGTAACGGGCTGTTGCCAGGTCCGTGCCCACTCCAGTTTTTCGACCGCCGCCTCCATGGCGGAAAGCAGAAACGGGTCATGCAGCTGGTCGAGCGATGGATGCAGGAATGCATCGCGCTCCGCCCCCGTCAGGCCACGCTGCGCCAGCAGCAGCTCGACCACGTCGGCCGGCGGCTCTTCGCTCAGGAAGCGCCACTGCAGCCGCGGCACCCTACATCTCCTCCGGCGCGACTACGCCCAGCAGCCCCAGCACATCCGCCAGCACGCGTCGCGTTGCGTCGACCAGCGCCAGCCGGAACTCCTCGGCGTCGGAGCCAATCACCGGGCAGTCGCGGTAGAAGCCGTTCAGCGCCCCCGCCAGGCCATGCGCGCAGGGCGGCAGCAGGTGCAGCTTGCGCTCGCCGGCAGCGCGTGCGACCGTCGCCGGCCAGCGTGCGAGCTGCCGCAGCAGCGCCTCCTCGGTCGGGTGCAGCTCGCCGGGTGGCTCGCCACCCGGCGTCCCGTCGGCGCGGCGCAGGATGGCGCAGCAGCGCGCGTGCGAATACATCGCGAACGGCGCCGAGTCTCCCTCGAAGCTCAGCGCGTCCTGCCAGCGGAAAGTGAAGCCCTTTTCGGCCTGCACGCGCAGGATGTTGTAGCGCAATGCCCCCGTTCCGATGGCGGTCGCCAGCGCCTGCCGCTGCGCGGAAGCCATGTCGGGGCGGCGCTGCACGAGTTCCGCCAGCGCGCGCTGCTGCGCTTCGTCGAGCATGTCGTCGAGGTAGACGACGCGTCCGGCGCGGGTCGACATCTTGCCGCCCGGCAGGTTGACGAAGGCGTAAAACACCGCTTCAGGCACTGGGGCGCCGAGTTCGCCCAGCGCGATGCCCAGCAGCTGCGACTGCAGTTTGTGGTCCTCACCGAGGACGTTCAGCGCCATGTCGCAGCGGCCGAACTTGTCGAGATGGTAGGCGACGTCGCGCGTCGTGTAGAGGCTCAATCCGCTCTTACGCGTGAAGAAGAAGCGCTGGTTGCGGCCGGCGATGCCGTGCCCTGCCAGGTCGAGGAATTTCGCCCCGTCATCGTCGCCGCAGAGCGCGGACTGCGCCAGCCGTTCGATAACGTCGTTGACGGCTCCACCGGCAACGAGCGCCGACTCGTGGAAATACGTGTCGGCCTC
The DNA here is from genome assembly GCA_030748895.1 of Candidatus Poseidoniia archaeon. Taxonomy (NCBI): domain Archaea; kingdom Methanobacteriati; phylum Thermoplasmatota; class Candidatus Poseidoniia; species Candidatus Poseidoniia archaeon. The sequence continues at coordinate 846 of JASMLC010000010.1, read as the reverse complement.
GGCGCCCAGCCGCGCCAGCGATTCGCGCATGCCCGCCAGCATCTTTTCGGCGGCGCCGGCGACCTCGGCGACCGCTTCCGCGTCGCCCTCCTCGCAGCGCTCCATCAGCGCGTAAATCGCCTCCTTCGCGGCGGGGTCCTCCTCGAGCGCGGCGTTCGCCTGCCGATAGCATTCGACCAGCGCGTGGTCGACCTTCGGCGCGTCGCCCGGCGCGAAGTGGCGCAGACCGTACGCGAGCGTGGCCGCCTGCCGGCCCATGTCGTTGACGTAGTACTCGGTCGCGACCTCGTCGCCCGCGTAGCGCAGCAGTCGCGCCAGCGTATCGCCGATAATCGGGTTACGCGCGCGCCCCATGTGGAACGGGCCGGTGGCATTGGCCGAAGTGTGCTCAATCAGCACGCGGCGGCCAGTCGGGGTGCGGGTGCCGAAATCGCCAGCGCTGATTTCGGCCAGCAACGGCGCAGCCAGCGGACGCCAGTCGAGCGTGATGTTGCAGTAGCCGCCGTCGGCCGTCGCGCGCAGTCCACGGTCGGCGAGCGCAGCCGCCAGCTCTGCCGCCAGCGCATCGGGTGGCTGCCGCAGCTGTTTCGCAGCGGGGAAGCAGATAACCGCCAGGTCGCCCTGCTGCGGGCGGCGGTCGAGCGGTAGCGCCGGCCAGTCCAGTTCCTGTAGCGCGGTAGCGACCGTTTCTTCGGCCGCAGCGAGCGCTTTTGCGTGGGTCACGCGGCCCCCATTCCGACGGTGGTAAAACGGTTAGCCGATGTACCGTGGTGATTCCGACCGCGCCTCGGAGGGCGCCTGGTCGCGCATCAGGCGCAGCTGCGCCTCGAGTTCCTCCGCTTCTTT
>JASMLC010000009.1 GCA_030748895.1 Candidatus Poseidoniia archaeon | reverse complement strand
GCGTGTAGAATTCAACAATCCCGGGAAAGTCGTTGGCGAACCGCTGCAATGCGGAGACCACTTCGTAATATTCGTGGTAATCGTCGAAGAGCACGTCGAATGGGAACGTGTTGGTCCGGTTCAGCGTGTCGTTGCCGCCTTCGGCCGCCGCGAACTGCGCTGGCGCCTGCTCCGCCGGGGCGGGCGCGACGGAGCCGGTGCCCAGTCCGGTCAGCACCATCAGCAGTGCCATCAGCAGCGCAGCCCCCTGTCGCATGGCGGCGCCACCTGCCGGCCGGCTATAATAGTAACCTTGGAGCGCGGCTTTTTGGGCGACGGCCGTTCGGCGGCCGTGTTGCGGTGCAAGGACTGCCCCCACTGGTATGGCGGCGAGGACTACGGTTATGGCAGCTGCCGGCTCAAATTGCGGCGCGAGGAGCAGCGCTTCCTGACCTTCGGCCAGCAGGAGTGCGACGAAGGCGTGGAGGAAGGGGCGGTGGGCGATGGCTGACGCGGCCGCGCCGGTCGCGGTCCACCCCATGGCCGCCGGCGACCTGGAGCTGGCGCGGGCGCTGACCGACGGCGAGGGGTGGGGCAACTCGGCGCGCGACTGGGAGCGGCTGCACGCGCTCGGCGTCGCGCTGGGCGCCGAAGTCAACGGCGTGGCCGCCGGCGTCTGCACCGCGCACGACTATGGCGCGCTCGGGACCGTCGGCAACGTCGTCGTCGCGCCCGAGCAGCGCGGCTGCGGCGTGGGGATCGCGCTGCTCGAGGCGGCACTGGAGCGGCTGGCGGGGTGCCGCGCGGTGCGGGTGCACGCACTGATGCCGACCGCCGGCTTCTATCGCGCACTCGGTTTCGAGGCGGAGGGGATGTCGACCCGCTTCCGGCTCTCACCGGAGATGCACGCGCTGGCGCCGTTCGACGTCGGCAGCGTAGCTGTCGCGCCGGCGCGTGACCGCTGGGAGGAGGTACTGGCGGTCGACGCGGCGCAATTCGGCGCTGACCGCTCCGCGCTGCTCGAGGCGCTCGCGACGGCGGTCCCGAAGGCGGCGCTCGCGCTGGACGGCAGTTACATCCTGGCGAAGGGCGAGGATGCTCTGTTCGAGCTGGGACCGTGGGTGGTCGAACAGGGCTGCCGCGGCTGGCAAACGCTGCTCGAGGCGGCGGTCGCGGCGCTCCCCCGCGAGGCGACGCTGGAAATCATCGTCCCGTCGCCCAACTTCCGCGTCACCAGCCTGCTCGAGGCCCAAGGCTGGGAAGCGGTCGACTACACACTGGCGATGGTGCGCGGCGGTAGCTGGAGCGACGAGGCGAATATCTGCGCACGCGCTGGAGGCGACAAGGGATGAGCCGCGGGCTGCGGCTCTACAACAGCGCCACCCGTTGCAAGGAGCGCTTCGCGCCGGCCGGCGACCCGGTGCGGCTCTACGCCTGCGGGCCGACGGTCTACGCGCCGGCGCATCTGGGGCATGCCAAGAGTTACGTTGCCGTAGATGTGCTGCGCCGCTGGCTCGAATACCGCGGCTACGCGGTGCGCCACGCGCAGAATTTTACCGACGTCGCCGACGAGACTGCGCAGGCGGCGGCGCGCGATGGGCTGCCCGAGCAGGAACTGACCACGCGCTACGAGGCGGAATTCCTGGCGCAGATGGACGCGCTGGGGAACCTGCGGCCGCAGGCGCTGCCGCGCGCTTCCGAGGTCGCCCCCGAGATTGGCGCGCTGGCGGCGCGGCTGCTCGCCGACGGTCGGGCCTACGAGAGCGAGGGCGGCATCTGGCTCTCGGTCGCGCCGGAGCAGCACGGCGCACTGCTCGGAACCGGAATCGAGGCGGCGCTCTGCGAGCCGGCCGACGCGGTCGACTCGGGGCCTAAGCGGGGGCCGTTCGATTTCATGCTCTGGGGGCCGCCGCTCGAGGGCGGCCGGACGTGGTCGCCGGATGACATTGCTCCGGGGCGACCGGGCTGGCACCTGGAGTGCACGCTGATGGCGGCGCACGACCCCGGGCTGCCGCTCGACATCCATTTCGGTGGCGCGGATTTGGCGTATCCGCACCACGAGAGCGAGCTGCTGCTGGCCGACGCGCTGGGCTTGGGCGAATACTGCGGCATGTGGATGCACAACGGACTGATGGAGGACGCGGACGGGAAATTATCGAAATCGCGCGGCGAGCGGCTCTCGCTGACAGCCGTCTTCGACGACTGCCCGCCCGCGGCGCTGCGGTTCTACCTGCTGCAATACCACTACCGCGACTTCACCCCATTCAGCGAAGCGGCGCTGAAGGCCGCCTGCGCCGAGGGCGAAGCGCTGGGCTGGACTGCTGTCGAAGTGCTGACGGCGAGCGGCGACGACGAAAAACCGCATGGCGCTGCGGCAGGCGCCGGAGGCGATGCCACAGTCGCGGCTTCAACAGGAGATGCGCAGCTGGCACGCGGCGACCCCGCCACGGCGCAACTGCTGGCGCGGCTCGAGGCGGGCATGGACGACGACCTGGGCTCGCCGCGGGCGGTCGCGGCGCTGCGCGAGCTTGACGCTATCGCACGCGAGCGGCTCGACGGTAGCGGGCTGGAACCAGTCGCGGCGCTCTACCGCATTTTCCAGCGCGCGCTGGGGGTGTTCCAGTGGCCATCGTAGAGCAGCTTCGGGTCGGGCCGATGGCGAACTTCGCCTACCTGCTCGGCTGCGAGGAAACGCGCGTCGCGGCGCTGGTCGACCCCTGCTTCGAGCCAGAAAAACTGGTCGCCCGCGCCGAAGCGCAGGGATACCGCGTCGAGTGGGTGCTCAACACCCACGGCCACCACGACCACGTCAACGGCAACGACCACACGGTCGAGCTGACCGGCGCGAAAGTGGCGGCGCACCGTAAGGCGGAATTCACCGTCGATCAATATTTAAAACACGGTGACACGTTGCGCGTCGGTGAAATCGCGGTCGAGGTGCTGCACACGCCGGGCCACGCGCGCGATTCCGTCTGCCTGCACGCCGAGGGCAATCTGTTCACGGGCGACACGCTGTTTGTGGGCGAGTGCGGACGCACCGACCTGCCCGGCAGTGACCCGCGTGCGATGCACCGCTCGCTCTTCGAAGTACTGGCCGAAGTCCCGGATTCCGCGGTCATCTGGCCGGGCCACGATTACGGCCCGCGTCCGTCTTCGACGATGGGCGCCGAGCGGCGCGAGAACTACGTGCTCGCGCCGCGGTCGCTCGAGGAATTTGTCGCGTTCATGGCGGAGCCGTAGCGCCGGGGAGCGCCAACGGCTTAAACCAACGGCCGGAGCTCGCGAAGCATGGCGCGCACGTGTCCCCGCTGTAGCACTAGCCTTGAACCGCGCAGCGTCACCAATGATACGTTCGCGATAACCGTGGACGACTGCAAGGATTGCGGAGGGCTCTTCTTGGACCGGGGGGAACTGGCCCGGCTGGCACCCGATAGCGCATCGGTCGAGGAGCTCGCCAGCCAACTATCACGCGAGCCGGAAGCCGGCAAACACGACATTGCGTGCCCCCACTGCACCGGCCAGATGCACCTCACCAGCATCCCTGAACCAGAGGTGCAACTCGACATCTGCGGCGGCTGCCATGGCATCTGGTTCGACAAGGATGAACTGGAGGCATTGCAGAAAACGGACGGAAAGGGAGTGGCCAAGGGTGTGGCAGGCACTGCTTCAGGGTTGAGTCTGTTAACGGACATAGTCCAGATTCTGGCCATGAGCCTGTAGCGCTACGGCTCCCTTGCGGCCAGCCGTTCCTGTAGCGCGTCTGCAACCGTGCCAGCCGGGAGGTGCTGCTCAGTGAGCCAGCCGAACCGCTCGAGCGAGACGGCAACGCCATCTTCAGCGGGCTTGGCCGAAAGCACGCGCGCAAGCGGGATGCGCCAGCCGTCGAGCAGCAGCGCTTCGGGCTCGAGCGCCAGCGAACGCGGCAGCGCCAGATAGCCGACAACGAGCGCCAGCAACGCCAGCGCGGGACGCGGGTCGTTGCCCTGTGCGCGGTCGAGCAGCAACACCAGCAGCGCCGCAGTCGGCATCAGCCAGCCGTAAGCGCCCTTGCGCGTCAGCTCCGCCTGCCAGTCCAGTCGCTGGATAATTGCATCAGCAGCTGGCTTGCGCTGCAATAGCAGCAGGTCGAACAACAGCACTCCACCAAGGGAGAGCTTGAGCAACAGCAACCAGTCAGTCACGCCATGGCCTCCTGCACCAGCGCCCAGACGTCGGCCGCCACCGCTTCCGGCGGCCGCGTCGCGTCGAGGATACGCACCAGCGGGTCGTCACGCAGCGCGAGATAGGCGGCGCGGACGCGCTCGAGGTGGTCGGCGCGCTCGAAGGTATCGGCGACCGAGTGCGAATGGACTCGCTCGAGCGCCTGCTCCACGGGCAGGTCGAAGACCAGCACGAGCACCGGCGCGGGTGCGAAGGAGTTGAGCGCACGGATGCGGTCGGCAGGAATCCCGGCAGCGCACTGGTAGGCGAGCCCCGAGTAGTAGTAGCGGTCCATCAGCACGATTTCGCCCCGCTCGAGCGCCGGCGCGATGCGGTCGGCGACATGCTCGCGCCGGTCGGCGGCGAAGAGCGACAGGATTTCCTCGGCGTCTGCGATGCACTCGCCGCGCAGCACCTGCTTCAGTCGGCTGCCATTCGGGCCGTCGGTCGGCTCCTTCAGCACGACCACCGTATGGCCCGCACCGCGCAGCCGCTCTGCCAGCAGCCGCGCCTGCGTCGACTTGCCGCAGCCGTCGATTCCCTCCAGGTCGATAAGCACGGCGTGGCGAGCCCGCGGCTGCTTATGAGCCATCGTGCGGCGGCGGCCGTCCGCGCGCCAGCGCCAGCTCCTCGACCAGCTGCGGGCTCAGGTTGGGGCGGCAGTGCCAGTGGAAGTGGTCGGGAAACTCGGCGGGAAAGCGGTCAATCAGGTAATTGCCGCGGCCGTAGCGCATATTGCCGTGCTCGCGCAGCGCAGCGCGCATCTCGCGCCGCTCCGCCCGCACCGGCTCCGAATCGTGCGCGAGCCAGAGCAGCAGCGGCAGCCCGCAACCGGGGCAGTCGGTGATGCGCCAGGCGGAATCGCCCGGTGGCAGCGCGCAGAGCTGGCATTCCATGTCTGCTAACCAGCGAGCGCAGCCGGTATATCCCACCTCGGGCTGCCGGCGCCAATGGCAGACTTCAAGGCGATTATCAAGGGCGAGCCGGTCAAGCTGGCCAACTGCTCGCAATGCGCAGCCGAACTCTGGGCACCGCAGGAGCAGGCGACGGTGACCTGCCCCGCCTGCGCCGCTGGCGACGGCGAGGACACTTAGCGCCGAAGGGGAGCTGAAGCATGCAACCGGTCGCGATTACACTTTCCGACGACAAGTATTTAAAAAAATATGCCGACTGGCTGGCGGAAGCGGGCTTCGCCGCCGAGCGCATCGACAGCGTCGCGGAGCTTGAGCGCTATTCGCTGCTGGTGCTCTCGGGCGGTGGCGACATGGCGCCCGGCAGCGGCGCCTTCCGCGGCGACGTGGACGAGTCGCGGCTACGCAATCCGAAGCCGGAGCGCGACGCGCTGGAGCTGGCGCTGCTGGCGGTGGCCCGCGAGCGGCAGATGCCGATCCTCGGCATCTGCCGCGGGCTGCAAGTCCTGAACGTGGCGTGCGGCGGGACGCTGTGGCCTGACATCAGCGACGGCGGTTTCGAGACCGCGGCGCATACCGGAGGGACGCGCGACACCGACGACGTCTACCATCCAGTTACGATGTCCGGGGCCGAGTTCGAGGTCACCAGCCACCACCACGAAGGCGTGCGCGACCTTGGGAGCGACCTCGAGGTCATCTCGCGCGCGGAGGACGGGATGGTTGAGGCGCTGCGGCACCGCAAACTGCCGTGGCTGGGGGTGCAGTGGCATCCCGAGCGCACCGCCGCGGGCGCGGGGCGCAGCCTGATGCAGGAATGGCTGCGGTCGCAATGCTGACCGCGACGCTGCTCGGCTCGGCGCAGGACGGCGGAGTCCCGCAAGCGGGCTGCCGCTGCGCGCATTGCGCCGCCGCGCTGGCCGACCGCGAGTTCGAGCGGCTGCCGGCCTCGCTCGCCCTGCGGGGACCCGACGGGGTGCAGCTCTTCGAAGCGACGCGCGAGCTGGCGCACCAGCTCGCACTGGCTGGCGGCGGAACACCGGCCGCGGTCTGGCTGACGCACGCGCATCTCGGGCATATCGACGGGCTGGGGCAGTTCGGCACCGAAGTGATGGACGCGCGGGGCGTCCCATTCCACTGCTCGCGAGCGGTCGCGGAGCAACTGCGCGCGACGCCCGGCTGGCGTGCGCTCCTCGATGGCTGCCACCTGGAGCTGCGCGAGTGGCGCAGCGGCGAACCGGTCGAGTGCCGGGGTTTCAGCGTCACGCCGCTGCCGGTGCCACACCGCGACGAGCGGAGCGACATGCACGCGCTGCTGGTCAGCGCGAAACGAAAACTGCTGTTCCTACCCGACCATGATGACTGGGGCGCGACGCTGGCGGCGGTCGGCGCCGCCAGCCCGCGCGACTGGTTCCGGCAACTGGGCGCCGACATCGTGCTGCTCGACGGCACCTTCTGGTCCGCGGACGAGCTGCCGCGGCAGGACGCAGTGCCGCACCCGCCGGTGCGCGAAAGCCTTGAGCGGCTCGGCACGCGGCGGAAGGGCGACCCGCGCATCGTCTTCATCCACCTGAACCACACCAACCCGCTCTGCAATCCCGAATCCGCGGAGTCGGCGAAGCTGGCGCGCAGCGGCTGGGAAACGGGACGGGAAGGGCAGACCTTTTCGATTTAGCCCTTGGGCCAGTTGCCGAGCTCGGTGCGGTAGAGTTTCTCGGCGGCGCTGGTGAAACGGTAGTTGCGGTGAATCAGGTCGAGCGTCGCCCTCTCGACCGGGCTGAACCAGCCGGTCCCACGGATGATGGCCATGATTTCCTGCAAGTCGCCGCGCGAGACGCGGCCGTCGCCGTGCCCCGCCACCGCGCCTTCGGCGGCGCAGAGCAGTTCCAGGTCGAGCGGCTTCATGTGCTGGCGGCAACGCGAGCAGTAACCATGGCTGCGCTGGAAAACCCGCCTGATTTCGAACTGGTCGCCACAATTCTCGCAGTCAATCCAGTCGCTCACGGCGGGCAGTTGGCCGGGGTGGGATAAAAACCCGCAGGCGGTTTAGCCGGTTTTAGCTACGTAATAACGCGTAAAGACGCGGAATGTTACCACCCGTATTTCTCGGTTATCTTCAGGCTGGCCTTGATTTTGAGCAGCTTGCGCGCCAGCGGAGCCAGATCCGGGTTGCGTATCAGGATGCCCAGCATCTTCAGCCACGGCAGGTCGGAGTAGTTGCGCCCGTCGTAGATTTCGCCAATCAGGTTCAGGATGCGCTCGTCCAGCGCGTAAATCAGCTTCGACTCGTCGACGAACTGCTGCTGCGTCCACGGCTGCCGCTTCAGGATGCGGTCGTACCACAGGTGCGGCGCCAGCTGTGGGTGCAGCGCCCGGCCGGTGCGTTCCCAGTGCAGGCCGCGTAGTTCGTGGGTGTTGACCGCGTGCGACGGCGGCACCAACTCGCCGCTGCCGAGCGCGTTGCGGATGGCGATGGCGGCGTATTCTCCCGAGAGCATCCCGACATGGACGCCCCCTTTGGTTATCGGGTTCGTGAGCCCGGCCGAATCGCCAACGACGTAGGCGCCGCGCGTCGCGAACTGCGGGATGGGGCCGTCGCGCGGAATCAGCCCCCCGTTCTGCAGGTCGCCCAGGTCGTTGGGGATGCGCTGGTCGGGGTCGACCTGCATCTCGTCTCGGCAGAACTGCTCGAGGCCCGCCTTGGCGCCGTTAGTCGCAACGATGCCGACGTTGAAGACGTCGTCGCGCGGGAAGACCCAGACGTAGCCATCGGCATAGCGCGGGTGGATGTAGAAGTCGAAATAGTCCGTATCTGGAAAATTGACGTCGCTGGTGCGGAACTTGTACTGCAGCCCCGGCAATAGCCGCAGCTTGTCATTACCTTTGAGGCCAACTTGCGGTACCAGCACCGGCACCCGCCCTTCGGCTATCACCAGCTGCCGCGCCTGCGCGACCGGGCCGTCCTTCGAGGCGAGGTTCCAGTGGCCGTTCTCGCGAAGTACCTTCGTGACGCGCACGCCTTCGTGCCGCTCGGCGCCCGCCTTGACCGCGTCGTCGGAGATGGCGCGGTCGAGCCCCCAGCGGTGGATTGAGTAGCCGGGCGACATCAGCCCCACCGACTTGCCGTTGGGCATCCGGATGCGGTTGCCCTTCACTTCACGGATAGCCCAGTCGCCGACCGGGTAGTTCGTGTGCTCGAGCGCGATGCGCCCGAGGCCTTCGCCGCAGTGAATCGGGTCGCCGACCCGCTGCTTGCGCTCGAAAGAGATTACTGAGTGGCCCGCTTCGGCCAGCCGCAGCGCCGCCATTCCGCCGGCCGGCCCCTGCCCTACCACCGCCACGTCATGCATCGGCTGGCGGCAGGCTGCTACGGTTAAAAGCTGATTGTCAAAGCTTGAACCAGTTCCCATGCACTCGAGGAGGGAATTCTTTTTAGGGCCGACAGGCGTGCCCCGGCTCCGTGTCCGGACTCAACTCACTTCCTGAAGACCTCCCGGGGGCGGTCGCATGACCCGCGACCCGCTCCACCTGACCAAGAAGGAGGCGACTCGCGGCTACAACCTGATGAAGGCACTACTGAAGTGGGTCGAGCAGGAGCGGGGCAGCCTGCACCGCATCGCCGAGGAACTGGGCAAGATGCCGCCACTCCAGCGCGAATCGGATGCGGTGGGGCACATCGAGAAAATCGTTGCGCTGCGGCAGAAGAAACTGATTGAGGCGCTACAGCACCTGAAACCCGAAGTCGAGAAGGCGCACAGGAGAGTCCTGGCGGCCGGGCTGGTCAAGGGCGGCGCAACGCGCACTGGCAAGCAGCTCAAGCAGCAGAAAACGGGAGTCGAGTTCGCGTCGGCCGCCTGCGCCGATTGCGATATGGAGCTGCGCACCGGCAGCTACGTCGCGACCTGCAACCACTGCAACATCAAGTTCCACTCCGCCTGCATCTCGCCCATGTTCCAGTGCGGGAAGTGCAACGCCGACCTGTCGCAGTTCCAGGCCGCCTACTGAGAGTCGCGCAGCACCGGCCGCGCTTCGCGGAACGACGGCAGCGTGGTGAGGTCAATCTCCGCCACCGCAATGCCTGCTTCGAGCGCGGGCGCTTCGCCGACGAAGCGCCCGCGCGGGTCGACGATGCACGACTCGCCGCCAAAGGTGAGCGAGCCCTGCACGCCGACGTTGTTGGCGAAAACCCAGAAGCAGGTGGTCTCGATGGCGCGCGCGGGGAGCATGCGATGGAACAGCGGACGCGACGTCGTCGGGCTGGCCGAGATGTTCAGGATAAGCTCGGCCCCGCCGTGCGCCAGCGCCAGCGATTGCACCGGGAAGAATATGTCGTAGCAGACCTGCATCCCGATGCGCCCCAGCGGCGTCTCGAAGACCGGCGTCGCGTCGCCGGCGCCGAAGTGCAGCTTCTCCTCGAACGGCCCGAAATTGGGGAGGTAGCGCTTGCGGTAGTGGCCGATGTAGCCGTCGGGCCCGACCAGCAGCGCGACGTTGTAGAGGCTCTCGCGCCCGCGCTCGACCAGCCCGGCGGCGATATGGACGCCGCTGTCGGCCGCGAGCGCCGCGAGGCCCACCTGCGCCGGGCCGTCGCCCGGGACCGTCTCGGCGACGCGCGCGTAGTCGTCGCGCAGCAGGTATCCCGTCAGGAACAGCTCGGGCAGCACCAGCAGGTCGAGCCCGCCGTCGCACGCCGCCTGCGCCTGCTCCAGCAGCTTGCGTGCCGTCGCGAGATTCGCCTCGACATCGCCAAGTTCCACGGGCGCCTGCGCCACCGCCAGCTGCATGCGCGCGCAGTTGCCGTGTGGTAAAAGGGCTGGGCCACGGCCTCATATCCTGCCGCCGTTCGGCGCGCGATGCGGTTGCCCGCCGACTGTCGCGCCATCATCACCGGCTTCATCCGGCACCGCGTCGCCGACGCCGGGGCTGCGGGCGTCGTGCTCGGGCTTTCGGGCGGCATCGACTCGGCGACCGCCTTGGCCACGGCGGTTGAGGCGCTCGGTGCCGAAGCGGTCCACGGGCTGCTGCTCCCGCACGGCGAGACTGTTTCGACCGGAATGGCGGCGGCGCACGCCGCCGCGCTGGCGGTCGAGACGCGCGAGGTGGACATCGCGCCGCTGGCAAGTGCTTTCGACGACGCGGCGGACTTCTTCAAAACGCGAGAGCAGCAGGGCAACCTGCGCGCCCGCCTGCGCATGGCGCTGCTCTACGGCGCGGCGGCCGAACGCGGGGCGCTGGTGCTCGGCACCTCGAACAAGTCGGAGCTGCTGACCGGCTACTACACCAAGTGGGGCGACGGGGGCGCAGACCTGCTTCCTCTCGGCGATCTCTATAAAAGCCAGGTACGACTGTTCGCTGCCGCCCTTGGCGTGCCCGCAGCCATCCGCGAACGGCCCCCGACGGCCGAGCTGTGGGAGGGGCAGACTGACGAGGGCGAGCTGGGGCTGCCGTACGCGCAGCTGGACCGGCTGCTGGCGGCGCTGGAGCGGCATGACTCGCCGACGGAAATGGCGGCGCGCGGCGTTCCGGAGGCGGATGCGGCGCGCGTTGCGGCACTGGTACAGCGCTCAATCCACAAGCGAATTTTTCCCCCGGTTTGCAAATTGGGGCGCCGCACGGTCGGCATTGACTGGCGCGAGACCACGGGGGTCCGGCACTGACCCGTAAAACCGACTTATAACATATTTCGACGAAGATAAAATAACTACCCCTTTACCGGCATAAATCGTGGAACCTTTACCCTGTTTTCAGCAGGTTCCACCTGTTTTTGTTGCAAAAAAGAGTGGAACATCACCCGAATTTCGTAGTATTCTACAAAATTAGCCTCCCCTGCAACGCTTATATCAGGTAGCCAGAATGCCCCGAACCCATGATTGTAATGGCAAAATACGATGCTATATCTCAGCCACCCTGGGGGGTGGCCTGATGCCAGCCAATCCAGAAGGACTTGGAATTGAAAGGCGTTTTACTGAGGCAGGTGCCGACGCATTCGACGCGCTGGAATGGAAGAAGCGCGACACGCTGATTCGTAACTTCGACGGCACGACCGCTTTCGAGATGCGCGGTGTCAACCTTCCTGTCAATTACAGCCAGACCGCAGCCAACGTGCTGGCGCAGAAATACTTCCGCAAGGCAGGCATCCCGCGCAAGCTGAAAGCGGTAGTCGAAAAGGACGTTCCGAAGTGGCTGCGCCGTTCCGCGCCTGACGAAAAGGCACTGGCGAAGCTGAGCGTCAGCAAGCGCCACCGCGGCGAAAAGGACGGCCGGCAGCTGTTCCGTCGCCTGGCAGGGACCTGGACCTGGTGGGGCTGGAAACATGACTACTTCGCGTCCGAGAAGGATGCGCGCGCGTTCTACGACGAACTCTGTTACATGCTGGCGGCGCAGATGGCGTCGCCCAATTCGCCGCAGTGGTTCAACACCGGCCTCAACTGGGCCTACGGGATTGACGGACCCCCGCAGGGGCACCACTTCGTCAACGCCAGAACCGGCGAGCTGGAGCGCTCGACCAGCGCTTACGAGCACCCGCAGCCGCACGCCTGTTTCATCCAGTCGGTGAGCGACGACCTCGTCAACGAAGGAGGCATCATGGACCTCTGGACGCGCGAGGCGCGGCTCTTCAAGTTCGGCTCGGGTACCGGCTCCAACTTCTCCTCCATCCGCAGCGGCGAGGAGCCGCTCTCGGGCGGCGGCCGCTCATCAGGACTGATGTCATTCCTGAAGATTGGTGACCGCGCTGCGGGCGCCATCAAGTCGGGCGGCACAACTCGTCGGGCCGCCAAGATGGTCTGCCTTGACATGGACCATCCCGACATTGAAGAGTTCATCAACTGGAAGGTCTCAGAGGAAGAGAAAGTGGCCGCACTGGTTGCCGGTTCGCGGCAATTACAGGACCACGCCAACGAAATTCTGGCTGCTATCGTGGCGCACCCCGAAGAGGGAGATAAGCTGGACCAGAAACTGAACCGGGCGCTGGCGCGCGCGGTGCGCTCGGCACTGCGCGACTACGTCCCCGAGACGCTGGTCGCACGCGTGCTCGAGCTGGGCGAGCAGGGCTGGTCCCACCTCGAGGTCACCACGTTCGATACGGACTGGGAGGGCGATGCCTACCAGACTGTCTCAGGGCAGAACAGCAACAACTCGGTCCGCGCCTCCAACACCTTCATGGAAGCAGCGCTCTCCGATGGGGAGTGGCAGCTCTACTGGCGCACCGAGCTTGAGGCGGCGGCGGCCGAAGGGCGCGAGCCAGAGGCGTGCCGTAACCTGCCGGCGCGCGACCTCTGGGACCAGATTTCGCAGGCCGCCTGGTCCTGCGCCGACCCCGGCATCCAGTTCGACACCACCATCAACGAGTGGCACACCTGCGCGCCCGACGGGCCGATTCGCGGGTCGAACCCCTGCTCGGAATATATGTTCCTTGATGACACGGCGTGCAACCTTGCGTCGCTCAACCTCGGCGCGTTTTACGACGAGCGCGAGGGAATGCTGCGACTGGACGATTACCGGCACGCCATCCGGCTCTGGACGGTCGTGCTCGAAATTTCGGTGCTGATGGCGCAATTCCCGTCCGAGGCGATTGCAAAGCGCAGCTACGACTACCGCACCCTCGGCCTCGGCTACGCCAATATCGGCTCGCTGCTAATGCGCATGGGGATTCCCTACGATGACGAGCGCGCGCTCGCGATTTGCGGCTCGCTGACCGCCATTCTCGGGGGGGCGAGCTACGCCACCTCGGCCGAGATGGCACGCGTGAAGGGGCCGTTCCCGCGCTACGAGCAGAACCGCGACTGCATGCTGCGGGTGATGCGAAACCACCGCCGTGCGGCGTGCAACGCCCCGGCCGACGAATACGAAGGACTGACCGTGAAGCCGCTCGCGATTGACCCCGCTTACTGCCCGGAATACCTGCTCAACAGCGCCCGCTCAGCGTGGGACGAGGCGGTGGCGCTGGGCGAACGGCACGGCTACCGCAACGCGCAAGTCACGGTGATTGCGCCGACCGGCACCATCGGCATGCAGATGGACTGCGATACCACCGGTATCGAGCCCGACTTCGCGCTGGTGAAACTCAAGACACTGGCGGGCGGCGGAATGCTGCGCATCATCAACCAGTCGGTGCCGCTCGCGGTGGAACGGCTCGGCTACGACGAGGCGCAGCGCGACGACATCATCCGCTATATGCTCGGGAACGGCACGCTGGTGGAAGCACCGGACGTCAACCGCGAATCGCTCAAACGCAAGGGGCTCTCGGGCGAGGTCATCGACCAGCTCGAGCAGGCGATTCCCACCACGACTTCGCTGAAGATGCTGGTGACGCCGCTGCACATCGGCGAAGAATACTGCCTCGAGAAGCTCGACGTTACGCAGGAGCAGGTCACCAGTCCCGCCTTCGACCTGCTCGAACACCTGGGCTACGAGACTGATGAAGTGCAGGCGGCCGACGACTACGTCTTCGGGCGACTGACGGTCGAAGGCGCGCCACACTTCAAGGAAGCGCACCTCGCCGTCTTCGACTGCGCCAACCGCTGCGGACGCTACGGCACCCGCTCTATTTCGTGGCACGCGCACGTCCGCATCATGGCGGCCGCGCAGCCGTTCATCTCGGGCGCCATCTCGAAGACTATCAACATGCCACATAAGGCGACAGTCGCCGAAATCAGTCAGGCCTACGAGGAATCATGGCGCACGATGAACAAATCCATCGCACTCTACCGCGACGGCTCCAAGCTGAGCCAGCCACTGATGTCGGGCACCAGCCTGACGGTCGCGCTGGCTGAGGACGAGGAGCTACTGGCAGAAGGCCTCGTCTCGGCCGAGAAAGCGGTCGAAATCATGGCCGACGCGCTGCCGACGCCCGACGCGCACCAGATTGCGCGCAAGGTAGTGACGCGCTACATCGCGCAGCGGCGGCGGCTCCCCGAGCGCCGTACGGGGTACATCCAGAAGGCCAAGATTGGGGGGCACACGGTCTACCTCCACACTGGCCAGTACGAGGATGGCAGCCTCGGCGAAATTTTCATTGACATGGCCAAAGAAGGAGCAGCCTTCCGCAGCCTGATGAACTGCTTCGCGGTCGCCATCAGCCTCGGGCTACAGCATGGCGTCCCGCTCGAGGAATTCGTTGATGCCTTCGTCTTCTCGCGCTTTGAGCCGCTCGGCCCGGTGCAGGGCAACGAACGCATCAAGATGGCGACCTCGATTATCGACTACCTCTTCCGCGAGCTGGCCATCAACTACCTCGGCCGCTACGACCTCGCACACGGCGTCACCGAGGATGACCTGCGCCCCGATGCCCTCCGGTCGGTCGCTGAAGACGACCTCGAAGATGCCGCCAGCGAGCGCTCCCCGCACGGCGAAGCGTCGGGCGACCAGCACGAAATCCAGATGACGCTCGACGACATGGGCAACCCGCCCGACCCGAGCCTCGACCCCGGCCCGCTAACCCCCGGCGCGACCGGTGACCTGCGGCAGGCGAGTGTCACGGAGGCGGTTCGTATGGGCTTCTCGGGCGACCCGTGCCCCGACTGCGGCCAGTTCATGCTGGTCCCCAACGGCAACTGCTTCAAGTGCACTGGGTGTGGAGCCACTACGGGCTGCTCGTAGAACGGCTTAAACCTAATAACGCACCACTACTGCCGCCTCAATGGCGCTGTCCGACACCGTGGGTGAGAAGCTGAAGCAGTTCGAGCGCTACAACAACAGCGAGCTGCGCCGCATGGAGCTGCCGGGCGGCTTCCCGTTCGCGGTTACCGGCCGGCTGGTCTCGGGCGCCATCGGCTTCGCGGTCATCATCATCATCCTCGCGATTTCGTTCCAGTCGGCGGCCAACTCGGTCGCGGTTTCCGGCATCGGCGGCGGCTCGACTGGCTTCGAGGCGGACGTCGCGACCAACAACACCTCCGGTCCCAGCAAGAGCGGAACGCTCAACGACGAGGGTGACAGCGTGCCGTTCGGGGTCGACGCCGGGGAGGGCGAGTGGGACTTCGCGGGCGAAATGCGGCTCGCCTCGGTCGACGTAACCGTCATCTGGACCACGGCGGCCTCGATTGGCGATATCGGACAGCCCACTGTGTCGCTGCAGGTCACTACCGGCAATTTTTCTGAAACCGCACAGGGCACCGGCTTCGACGGCTCGGTGACCATTACCATCCCCGTGACCGTGCTGGGTGAGACCGTTTCCGGCTCGGCGGATTCGGTGGAGGAATTCATCGCCTCTTTCGAGGCGGCGGGGCCACCGGTTTCGGGCGTAATCACCTACGAAGACGACGCCAACCCGAGTCCCATCAAGGACGAACCGCTCGACTACACGCTGACCTGCACGCTCGTCAACTGGGAGCTGCAGAACATCCGCGAAGTCTCGGACCTCTGATGCAGTCGGCGGCGGACAGTGGCAACCTGCTCTTCACCGACGAGTACAAGCGCGCACTCGAGAAGGCATCGTACGGGATAGTCGGCAACCACTCAGCCGTCGAAATCTGCGGCTGGACCCGCAAGGGAATGCAGGAGGACTCGGCAGGCTGCTACAAGCAGAAGTTCTACGGCGTCCGCTCGCACCAGTGCACGCAGATGACCCCCGCGGCGGTCGCGTGCGACCAGAAGTGCGTCTACTGCTGGCGGGTCAACGAGATGTTCTCGGGCCAGCAGGACTTGATGAAGCAGGCGCACGACGAGCCGGCCGATATCGTGCAGGGGTCGATTGAGGCGCACCTGCAGAAGCTCTCCGGCTTCGGCGGCAACCCTGACATCGACCGGCGCAAATTCGAGGAGTCGTTGACGGTGCGCCACTTCGCGATTTCGCTGACCGGCGAGCCGACGCTCTACGAACAGCTACCGGAGATGCTGCGCGAGCTGCGCGCGCGCAGCATCTCGTCGTTCCTCGTCACCAACGGCCTGCACCCGGAGATGATTGAACGGCTGCGCGACGAGGATGCACTGCCGACGCAGCTCTACGTTTCGCTCGACGCGCCCGACGCAAAGACGTGGAAGAAGATTGACGTCCCGCTGCTGCCCGACTACTGGGAGCGGGTCACCCGCACGCTCGACCTGCTCGACGGGCTGGAGACGCGTAAGGTGCTGCGGATGATCGTCGTCCGCGACTGGAATGATTTCGACGTTCCCGGCTATGCGGCCCTCGCGCGCCGCACCGGCGCGCGGACGATGGTCGAAGTGAAATCATACATGCATCTCGGCCCGGCGCGCAAGCGACTCGGGCAGCACAACATGCTCGAGTGGCCTGAAATCAGGGCGTTTGCGCAGGAGCTGGCGGGCGAGCTGGGGTGGCAGGTCATCGACGAGGCGCCGAACAGCCTGATTGCGCTCGTCTGCGAGGAGGACTACCCCGGTCGCGTGATGGACTTCGGCGACCCCATTACAGGGCATCTGGAGCCGGAATTCAGTTGTTGAAGAACGCGCAACCGTCTTAACCGGCGGCTGGCGGTGCGCCGTCGTGGACCCGCTCAAGGGCATCGAGCGCACCTTCACGACCCACGTCGGGCCGGACGCGGTCGAGCGGCTGATGGCGACCGTCACGCCGCTGCCGGTCATCCTGATTGCCGGCGACCAGCTGACCGGAAAGTCGACGCAGGCGCGGATGCTGGCCGGCCACTACAGCGGCGTCTGCCGCTCGGTCGGCGGGCTCTTCCGCGAGGCGGCTGCCCGCCGCGGAATCTCGGTCGCCGAGCAAGCGCGGCGGCTGCTGACCGGGCGCGGGATTGATGTCGAAATTGACTACGCCACCTGCGAGTGGATTGGCGGCGCAGGGCTCGAGGGAAGCATGGCGGTCATCGAGGGGCGGCAGCCGGGCTGGCTCGGCGGCTTCATGTCCTCTTTGGGTAAGGAGAACATGGCGCGGCTCTACTTCCGCTGCTCACGGCGCGAACAGGCGGTGCGGTTCCTGAAGCGCGAGCTGGGCGAGGACGCCGGTCGGCTGGCGCGCGACACACTGCCGCCGGGCGAGCCGGAGTCGCTTGCGGCGCTGGCCGAGGCGGTCGCGGCGCTGAAGCTCGAAGGGGCGACCGACGCGGCGGCGCAGCTGCGCGACAACACGCGCCGCGACGAGGACGACCGGCAGCGCTACCTCGAGCTTTACGGTTTCGACTACCGCGACCCGGCCGGCTACGACCTCATCGTCGACACCGACGGCAAGCAGCCTCCCGACGTGCGCGACGAAATCCTGCAGCGGCTGGCGCAGCTGGCTCCGCTCTGGGCAACGCTGTGACTGGGGGATTTGCGACCGCTGATGGCGGTCGCAAATCTATAAACCCGGGGTAACTGCGCATCGTGGACCTCTCCTCCAACGAACAGAAAGTGCTCCGGGCGCTCGCCGCTGGCGAGCTGTCGCCAGCGGCGGCGGCCGAGGCGGCCGGCCTCGGCGAGCAGGAAGCGGTCTCGGCCGCCTCATGGCTGCGCACCAAGGAGCTGGCCGAAATCGAGGAAGTGGCGACCGAGCTGGTCGGGCTGAACGAGGAAGGACGGCGCTACGCGGCTGAGGGCTTGCCCGAACGGCGCGCGATTGAGTGGCTCAACGAGCACGGCGCCGCGACCGCCAGCAAGCTCGCCGACGGCCCGCTCACCGCCGACGAGGCGCGCATCGTGATTGGGTGGCTCAAGCGCAAGCAGTGGGCGTGGCTCGAGAAGAGCGACGACGGCGTGATGCTGACCCCCGCACGGGACGACGCACCGGAAGGGGCGGACGAGCCGCTGCTGCAGCAGCTGGCAGACGGCGCGCAGCCGGTCGACAGCCTCGACCCGCAGGGACTGAAGCTGCTGCAGGGGAGACAGATTCTCGAGCGCAGCCAGCAGGTTGCGCGGACGCTGCGCATCACCGAGGCGGGGCGCATGGCGCTCGACGAGTTGAGCGGCGAGGAGCTGCTGGGCGAGGTGACGCCCGAGATGCTGCAGTCAGGCGGCTGGCGCGAGGGGCGCTTCCAGCGCTACGGCCTCGAGACGCAGACCGAGTCGGCGCAGCAGGCGACGCTGCACCCGCTGACGCGCTTCACCGAGGAGATTCGCGGCATCTTCCTGCAGATGGGCTTTACTGAAATCGAGGGCGACTATGTCGAGTCGGCGTTCTGGAACATGGACGCGCTCTTTATCCCGCAGGACCACCCGGCGCGCGAGCTGCAGGACACTCTGTATCTGGACGACCCGAAGTCATTCCTGCTCGATGACGAAGAGGCGGTCGCGGCGGTCAAGGCGGTCCACGAGACTGGCGGCGACACCGGCTCGACCGGCTGGCGCTACGACTGGTCGCGCGAGGTCGCCCAGCAGGCGCTACTGCGGACGCACACAACGGTCAGCACCATCCGCTACCTGTCGGAGCACCCCGACCCGCCGGTGCGGGTCTTCGCCGTGGGGCGCGTCTTCCGGCGCGAGGCGGTCGACGCGACGCACCTGCCGGAATTCACGCAGGTCGAGGGCATCATCATGGAGGAGGAGGCGAGCTTCGGGATGCTGATTGGCGTGCTGAAAGAATTCTACCGCCGCATGGGCTTCCCCGACGTCCGCGTGCGCCCCGCCTACTTCCCCTACACCGAGCCGTCGATGGAAATCGAAGTAAAATTCGGCGACCGCTGGCTCGAGCTGGGCGGCTCCGGCATCTTCCGCCCCGAGGTCACCGCGCCCTTCGGCATCGATACGCCGGTGCTGGCGTGGGGGCTGGGGCTCGAGCGGCTGGCGATGCTGCGGCTCGGCCTCGATGATATCCGCATGCTCTACCAGTCCGACCTGGAGTGGCTGAAGACTGCGCGCTGAATCCTTAAATACGTCCCCGGGTGCGGCGCGAAGTCCGTAGGAGGGGCGCTGCCCCGCACACTACGGGGGTGAAACCATCGCAGGCGACATGAAGCAGGCTATCGCAGACGCGCTCGAGACGCGCAAGGAGCGCAAGTTCACCGAGACGGTGGACGTAGCGATTAACCTGCGCGATGTCGACCTGCAGAACCCGCAGAAGCGTATCAACGACGAGCTGGCGCTGCCGCACGGCCGCGGGCGTCCGGCGAAAGTCGGCGTCTTCGCGCGCAAGGAGCTGGCCGAGAAGGCGAAGGCGCACGCCGACCTGATGATTACCCCCGAAGAGCTGGGCGACCTCGCCGACAACAAGCGCCGCGCGCGCAAGGTCGTCGACGGCATCGACTACTTCGTCGCCGAAATCAGTATGATGGCCGACATCGGCAAGTCGCTGGGGGTCGTGCTGGGGCCGCGCGGCAAGATGCCGCGGCCGGTGCCGCCGACCGCCGACATCGCGCGCGTCATCGACGGACTGCATAACCTGGTGGTGCTGCGGTCGCGTGACCGCCCCACCTTCCACGTCTCGATTGGCAACGTGGCGATGGAGCAGGAAAAGCTGGCCGAGAACCTCGAGACGGTCCTGAAGCGGGTCGAGTCGCACCTCGACCGCGGCGACCAGAATATTGCGTCGGTGTGGGTCAAGACCACCATGGGCAAGGCGGTGAGGGTCTGATGCAGGCGGTCGCCACGCAGTGGAAGCACGACGAGGTTGCGCAGCTCGAGGAGTACCTCGCGGCGCCGGTCGTGGCGCTGGTCGACGTCAGCGGCATCCCCGCGCGGCAGATGATGGAGATGCGCAAGTCACTGCGCGAGCGCGGTGTGCGCGTGCGCATGAGCCGCAACCGGCTGCTGCGCCGCGCCATCGATTCCGTCGCCGCGAAGCGCCCCGGGCTGGAGAAGCTGGCCAACGCGTTCCGCAAGGAGCAGCTGTCGCTGCTGACCGGCGAGGGGAGCCCGTTCACGATTTTCCGCATGCTCAGCGAGGCGCAGACACAAGCGCCCGCGAAGGGCGGCGAGACCGCCAGCGCAGATATCGTCATCGAGAAAGGGCCAACGCCGTTCCCGGCAGGTCCCATCGTGGGCGAATTCCAGCAGGCGGGCTTCCCGGCCGCCATCGAGAAGGGGAAAATCGTGATTCGCAAGCGGCACGTTGCCGTCGCGGAGGGCGATACTATCTCGGCGCAGGTGGCTGGAGCTCTTGCGAAGCTGGAAATCTTCCCGATTACGATGGGGATGGAGCTGCTCGGCGCCTATGACGGCGAGAACTTTTACCCGCCCGAAGTACTGGATATTGACTATGACGAGTTCCGCGGCCAACTGCAATCAGCTACCGCCGGAGCGTTCAACCTCGCGATGCACGCGCGCTGGTTCAGCGACACCACGACGGTGCCGCTGCTCTCGAAGGCGCGCCGCGACGCACTCGCCGTGGCGCACGCCGCGGCGTGGCCGTCGGAAGCAACCATCGCCGCACTGCTCGCCGAAGCCCACCTGCAAATGCTGGGCGTCGCGGGCCACGCCGGCGACGGTGCCGACGATGAGCTGAAGGCGCTGCAGGGCGCTGCGGCGCCGGCCGCCGCAGCGCCACCCGCGTCGGCGGAAGCCGCAACGGAGTCGGAAGACGACGAGGAAGAAGAAGACGAGGCGTCCGAGGAAGACGCCGTATCAGGATTAGGAGCACTATTCGGATAGGAGGAAACAAAAAATGGAATACATCTATTCGGCAATGCTGCTCAACTCGGCGGGCGCCGAGATTGACGCCAAGAGCGTCACCAAGGTCCTCAAGGCCGCAGGCCTGAAGACCGACAAGGCACGGGCCGAGGCCCTCGTGGCCGCGCTTGACGGCGTGGACATCGAGGAAGCCATGGCGACCGCCGCAGTAGCTGCTCCGGCAGCCGCAGCGGCTCCGGCCGCGTCTGGTGACAACGATGGCGGCAAGGAAGCCCCCGCAGAGGAAGCAGAAGCCGAGGAAGAAGAAGTCAGTGAAGAGGAAGCAGTCGAAGGACTCGGTGCCCTCTTCGGTTAGGCCCGCCAGCGGGGCCCTGCCCCGGGAGAAGCGATGGAGACCGAAACCGAGGAACCCGCCCCCGACGCCCCGGCAGGCAACGCGCCTGCACCCAGCGAATACGCTGGCCTGAAGGTCGCCGACCTGAAGGAGAAACTGCGCGAGCAGGAACTCCCGGTCTCCGGCACCAAGGCTGAGCTGCTGGCGCGGCTGGAAGAAGCCGGTACCAGCGGTGGGGAAACCGCGGAAGCCGCAATTAACTATTCCGAGCTCTCGCAGAAGGAGCTCAAGGCGCACCGCAAGGAAATCAACGAGGCTGCCGAAGTGCTGCGCATCAAGCGCGACGAGATGAATCTCGAATCGCAGTCGCACGCCTCAGAACGCAACGGGCTGAACAATGAGGCGAAGGTGCAGATGGAGCAGGTGCAGTACCAGCGCACCCTGCGCAACGGCCTCAACTTCGACGTGAGCCAGGTGCGCGACGAACGGCGTGAAGTGCTCGACGAGGTTGACCAGCTGCGCGAGCAGTTCCTGTCGCTGAAGCGCGCCCGTTTCTCCGGCACCCACTTGCCACCCGTCCCGAAGCTACGGCGGCAAATCCAGGAGCTGGAAATCAAGCAGATGACCAGCTCGATGAGCATCAAGAAAGAGCGCGAGCTCGTCGAGAAAATCGGCGCGCTGCAATCTCAGATTACCGAGCAGGACCAGATGATGGATGGCGACGAAGAGGTCGCTACAGCGCGCGACCTGTTCCGCGCTGCCGAGAAGAAGCGCAAGGACCTCACGCACGAGATGAAGCGCGTCCGCGATGATGCGCAGAATGCGCACGATCTGATGCGCGAGGCGCTCAAGGCGAACCGCATCGCACGCCGCAAGGCGGACGCCGCGCAACGCGCTTTCGTCAATTCCAAGGAGCAGGCGGACGAAGTCCACGCAGATTATATCGAGCAGCTGCGGCAGCTCTCCGCCATCGACAAGGTGGTCGCCGAGCGGCGTAAGGGCGGCACTGGCGCCAGCGCCATCGAGAGCGTCGCGAACGCCGAGGAGCTGTTCGGCAAGTTCCTCGCCGGCGAAAAACTCTCGACCGAACAGCTAATGATTATCCAGAAAGCCGGGATGCTGTAGCTTTTTCAGTCGCGGGCGCTGCCACGCCGTGAATCCCGTGCTGTGGGAGCCGTCGCAGGAGCGACGTGAGGCGAGCCTCCTCTGGAAGTTCATGCAGTCGGCGCCGGCGAAGCTCGAAACTTACGCCGACGTCCACCGCTGGTCGCTTGAGCAGATGGAAGCGTTCTGGGCGCACTTCTGGGATTTTTCGGGCGTGCGCGCCAGCTGCGGCTACGACACGGTGCTGGCCGAGCCGGCGATGCCGGGCGCGCGCTGGTTTACCGGCGCGCGCCTCAACTACGCGGAGAATTTGCTGGCGGGCGACGCGGACCGCTTGGCAGTCATCGGCTGCGCCGAGGGGCGCGACGACGAGCGTTTGACGCGGGGCGAGCTGCGCCAGCGAGTGGCGCGCGCGCAGGCCGGCCTGCGCGCGCTCGGGCTGCGCAAGGGAACGCGGGTCGCGGCGTTCGTCCCGAACTGCGTCGAGACGCTGGTGCTGATGCTGGCGACAACCGCGTCGGGCGGCGTCTGGACTTCCTGCTCGCCTGACTTCGGCGCACAAGGCGTGGTGGACCGCTTCGGGCAGGTGCAGCCGCAGCTGCTGATTGTCGCTGATGGCTACCACTACAACGGCAAGCGCTTCGCGCTCGACGCGAAGGTCAATGGCGTGCTCGAGCAGATTCCGGGCATCGAGCAGGTCATCCGCATTCCGTTCTCCGGCGCGAAGGGCGAGCTGGCGCACGGCTCGGTCGTCGAATACCCCGACCTGCTCGACAACGCTGCCGCGGAGCCGGAGTTCGTGCCGGTCGAGTTCGACCACCCGCTCTGCATTATGTATTCGTCGGGGACGACCGGCCCGCCCAAGTCGATTGTGCATGGCGCCGGCGGGACGCTGCTGCAACACCTGAAGGAACAGCAGCTGCAGTGCGACCTGCAGCCCGGGCAACGGCTGTTCTGGTTCACCACCTGCGGCTGGATGATGTGGAACTGGCTGGTCTCGGCGCTCGCCTCGCGGGCGACCATCGTGCTCTACGACGGCAGCCCGGGGCATCCTGACCTCGGCGCGCTGTGGCGGCTGGCGGAGCGCACCGGCACTACCCACTTCGGCACCAGCCCGAAATTCCTGTCAGCGTGCGCCGGCGCCGGACTGGTGCCGCGCAACGCGACCGACCTGCGGCAGCTCCGCATGCTGCTCTCGACCGGCGCGCCGCTGGTGGAGGAGCAGTTCGACTGGGTTTACCGGGACGTCCACGACGACCTCCAGCTCGCCTCGATTTCAGGCGGGACAGACATCGTCGGCTGCTTCCTCGGCGGCAACCCGCTCGACCCGGTGCGGCGCGGCGAGCTACAGTGCGCGCAGCTAGGGATGGATGTGCAGGCGTGGTCGCCGAACGGCGAGCGCCTGACGGGGGAGTGCGGCGAGCTAGTCTGCACGCGCCCGTTCCCGTCGATGCCGACCGGCTTCTGGAACGATGCGGATGGAACGAAATATCGCGCTGCCTACTTCGAGGAATTCCCGGGAGTCTGGACCCACGGCGACTTCGTCGAAATGACCGCGGAGGGCGGCGCCATCATCTACGGCCGCAGCGATACGACGCTCAACCCGGGCGGCGTGCGCATCGGCACCGCCGAAATCTACCGCGCGGTCGAGAACCGCCCCGAAGTGGCGGACGCCATCGTCGTCGGCCGGCCGGTCGCGGGCGACGTCGAGGTGGTGCTCTGCGTCAAACTGGCGGAGGGCATCGCCTTCAGCGACGCCCTCGCGACGGAAATCCGCAAGGCCATCCGCAGCGCGACGACGCCACGGCACGTTCCGCACCACGTGGTCCCGGTCGCCGAAATCCCCTACACCATCTCGGGCAAGAAGGTCGAGAAAGCGGTGCTCGCCGCCATCACTGGACGGCCGGTCAAGAACCGCGATGCGCTCGCCAACCCCGAGTCGCTCGCCGAATACGCGGCGCTCAGTTTCGACTGAACTACCAGTCGGCGACGACGTATTTCCACGCGATAGTGTCGCCGTCGTGCAACTGCAGGTCGCCGGCGCCGACCATCGAGTACGCGCCGTTGTGGTTGAGCTCCCAGTAGTGGCCGCTGTCGCCCGCGACACCGTCGAGGGTGTGGACGTAAGGCCCGAATGAATACATGGTCACGCCGACCGCGAAGCCGTTGGCGCGTGCGGCCGCGATGGTCGCCGCGTAGGCCGAAGTGTCGTTGGTGACGACGATGCCGGCGAAGCTTACCGTGGTCGCGTTGGCGAAGGTCGTCGCATTGGCTCCGGCGTCGCCGAAGTCGAGCGAGACGGTGACGTTGGCGCTCGCTGCGGGGGTTTCGCGGTAGCGGTAGACCATGTCGGGCTCGTCCTGCAGCGCGACGTAGCCGCCCCACGCGACCGCGTTCAGCAGCAGGATTATGCCGAGAGTTTGCAACGTTTCACTGGACATGCGCAGCGCATTCACGAAGGGGATTTAACCGTTCCACCGCAGCTTCCGCAATAGCGGCGGCGGGTCCGGCTGCCGGCCGTAGTGGAACAGCGCCGCCGCACCAAACCAGCCCAGCGCCGAGGTGGTACGGAACGCCGCCTGGAAGCCCGGCAGGTAGGCGGGCGTCAGCACCATGAACCCGACGCCGAGCAGTAGCCCTGCGACCCACGCAAAGTGCGCCTGCCCTTCGCGCATGCGCTCCATGAAGAGCAGCAGGTAGAACTGGCTGAACGAGAAGACTGCCACGGCGGTCGCGAGGCCGGTCTCGGCCGCCGCCATCGCAGTCCCGTGCGCCGGCTCGAGCCACGGCGCCAGCAGCGCAAAGCTGCCGAGCACCACCGCCAGGCCAGTCACCGACTGCTCGAGCATCGCCGTGCTGGCCACACCATCCGCGGGCGGGCCAAGGCGCTGCGAGAGCGCGCGCAGCAGGATGGGGGGTGACGCGAGCCGGAAGAGCAGCGTGAAGCCCCCCACCGGCCAGAGCAGCCAGCTCTGCGTTGAAGCAGCCCAGACCGCCCAGAGCGCCGCCACCAGCGCCGCACCAAAGAGCAGCAGCAGCCCCAGCAGCAGCCAGTCACCCGACTGCCGCTCAGTGGCAAACTCGACTAGTCGCGCCAGCAGCGGCAGCGCCAGCGTCACCAGCCCGGCGAAGAGCACTGTCAGTGACAGCAGCTGCAGGTCGTCCACGCTGGCGCAATGCGGGGGCTATTGAAGCGGTGCGCCCGCCGCGGGGGATGGTTCAGCTTCGGACATAAGTACTACGACCGCTACGGAATAGTTTAGCGGCAAAACCAGAAGAAACGGCGGAAAAGTTCTATAATTTCCGTATCAGGACCGTGGTCTGTTCCTTCTCATACTTGTCGTTGCCGAAGAGCTCCAGCTCCAGATGCTCCTCGAAATCTACTTGGTCTCCATGGCGGGATTTCAGTTGCTCGTAGAAGTTCCTGGGTACCGGGTAGGTCTGGTACCTGTATTTCGCATCATCATAGATGTTAGCGCCTACCCACAGGTAGCCACCCGGCCTCAGGATGGGGATTATCCGCCTGATAATCTCCTTCTGCCGTTCAACAGTAAAGCTGGCAGAAACCCCGTACATGATTACGAGGTCAAATTGCTCCGGAGGTGAGTCCGCGAGGTATTTCATGATGTCCATCCTGTGAAAGTTACCGGATCCCATTTTCTTGCGACACTCTCGGATATTGAGCCTGCTGATATCCACACCATGCGGCACTGCCAGTTCCTTTTCTGCAAGATATGCCAGCATGGTCCCGGAACCACAACCGAGGTCCAGAACGTTCTTTCCTGACAATTCCAGAGATGTGACCTCCACCGTCTTGGCCGCCATCCCTTCTAGATCGGCGTTATCGAGATAGCGCCAGATAGCTCCGTTCCCAGTGAACCAGTTCCGAACGATGTAGGAGCGCATCAGAACGTGCAGGTGGAGAAAGTTCTTGATTCTGGAATACATCTGTATGGTTTCTTGAAACTGCAATTTTGCTAGGGGAGTTTAGTCGCTTCGGCGCCTTTTCAGCGCGATTGTAGCCACAGCGACTAAAGTAGTGAGCAAGGATGTTGCAGGAAGTCTGGTATCGTCGTCTGCATCGTATGTCTGCTCGGAGGTGTCGTTGGCGGGGGGGTTGCTAGTGTCGTCGACAGGAGGAGGGGAAACTGTCCCATTCTCACCAGCTGCTTGGTATTCGACAACAATGACTTGCTGGTCTGCGAGAAGGGTCAATTCCCAGCTATCGTATGCCACACCATCCACTTTCATAGTCAATGTGTGATTGGCATCAGCAACCATATGCATGACTTGCTCTGCCGAGAAAGGCTGCGCCCAGATGTTGAAGAATGTCCCTAAGTACACCGGAGTCACGTAAGGCGTTTCGATGTGCAGTTTCCCACTGGTGTCGTGTGTGTGTATGGCATGCATGCCGCCCGGGCAGGTCTCAGTATCAATACCTGTGCTAGTCGGTATCGTCAGCGGTGTGCCATTGTCTAATATGAGAAGCATGACATGTATGTGCAATGTCAGGTTGGCATGTTCGTTCAGGCATACCTCCTCCAGTTCAAGCGGCTTGACTATCAGTAATTCTGAAGCGGCGTCACTCCAATTCCCGTCATTATCCTGTACCCGGAAGGAAATTGTATGGTTACCGACGCTGAGGTTGCTGATGCTGAAATTCTCCTCATCGCTCAGGAACCCGTCAATAGATGAGTTCCACTGATAGGCCACAATTGTGCCGTCGCTGTCCGAGCCGGTACCATTGAAAGTGACCTCTTCATCAAGTCTGACTGGTGATGGAGAGATTGAATCAATATTGGCAGTGGGTGCTGCATCCGCTTCCCCCGCCGCCAGCATCACCAGTACAAAACCAGCAATCAGCAGCAGGAACGGCCGTGGGCGCATCGCGGTTGCAGTACCGGGTGGGTTTAGGGTTTTGTCAGCGCTGTGCCGCTGATTGCGCTAGATATAAGCTTCTTCAGCCGGAGCCGTCGGAGCTGGCCGTCTCATCGCCATCGGGGTCGTTCGGGTCGCTTTCGTTTTCCCGCTCCTTGTAGTAAGGCTCGGGGTCGGGGTTGCTGACCGGCAGGCCAGCGTAGTCGGAGAGCGCCATCGTGTCGAGCTGGTGGGCGGTGACGCCCTGCTGCGAGATGGCGTAGACGTAGTCGTCGATGAAGACCGTACGGCGGATGTCGGGGCGGTCCCAATACCACTCGTCGTTGCCGTTGTAGAACATCGAGTGGTCGATGCTGGTGCCGTCGTAGATTGAGAGACCGTCCGTGGTCGAGACGTCAACCAGCACCAGCTTCGAGACGTACTCGTAGTGGTAGTTGCCGCCAGCCTGGTCCCAGGTGTGGCGGTAGGTGCTCAGGGGAATGGCGAGCTGGCCGTTCCAGTACTGGAACGCCTTGTGCTCGTAGGTCGCCTCCGACCAGGCCCAGTTCCACTCGTGCATATCGTCCTTGGCGACTGGTGAGAGCTCCAGCTTGGAAGCCAGTTGCGGGTCGGCGAAATCGGTGACGTCGAAGAGCGAAAGCTGCGTGCTGCCCCAGTCGAGGCCATTCTCGTCGCCGCCGATGCCGATGGTCAGCAGGTGGTCCTCGTCGAGCGGGTGGATGTAGGTCGAAACCCCGGGAACCTCGAGTTCGCCAATCACTTGCGGGTTGGCCGGGTCGCTCAGGTCGAGCGTCCAGAGCGGGTCGATGTTGCGGAACGTGACAAGGTAGCCGCGGTCGCCGACAAAGCGGGACGACCAGATGCGCTCGCCGACGGCGATGCCGCCGACGTGGCCCACTACATTCAGCTCGGTCGATTGCTCGGCCGAGCCGGCGGCGTGCATCAGCTGCTCGAGTACGAAGACGTGGTTCTCCGGCCCGGACTGCTCCTCCGCGGAGAGCCACCAGCGGCCCCACTGGCCGGTCGT
The DNA here is from genome assembly GCA_030748895.1 of Candidatus Poseidoniia archaeon. Classification (NCBI taxonomy): domain Archaea; kingdom Methanobacteriati; phylum Thermoplasmatota; class Candidatus Poseidoniia; species Candidatus Poseidoniia archaeon. The sequence continues at coordinate 31,210 of JASMLC010000009.1, read as the reverse complement.
CGTCGCGACGCGCAGGTAGCCGTTGTGCTCGGAGAGCGAGAACTGGTCCAGGATGGTGCCGTTGACACGGCCGCTGCCGATGTAGCTGGTCTGGCCGGGCTGCGAAATGTCGAAGGCGTGCAGGTTGGTCGCCTCATAGTACTCGATGTTGCTCGAGCCCTCATCTTCTTCGCCGCAGCAGAACCACCACCAGTCGTTAGCCATCTCGGCGATTACGAGCATGTCGGCCGAAGCGTAAATTGTGGCCCAGTTGCTCATGACGTGGTCTGCTTCGAATGACAGTTCGCTGTCGTTCAGGTCGAGCGTCATGATGCTGGTGACGCTGCTGGCGGTGCCGTCCTCGGCAATCACGAAGTCCTGGCAGTCGGCGGCGTCAGTGAAGCTGTGGACCGTGACGTTACCGTCCTGCAATTCATAGATGCGGGGAATCAGCTCGTCAAGGTTGGTCGCGTCGATAATCGCTTCGTTCTGCACGATGGTATCGTTTATAGCTTCCTTCCAGAGGTTTAAGGCCCGAGCTGTCAGCGTCTTCTCATTGTCGCCGTCCAAATAGTCATTAACGTATTCGGCCGGAAATTCGGGCCAGTAAACGATACCGGGGATATCGAGGTAGCCCTGACTCACCATGCGTACGGTGCCGTCGACCTCGCGCGCGGTCTGGTACCAGCCTTCCATGTAGAGCTCGCGCTCCACCTGCGGCGCAGTGCGGTCGCCCAGCCCGAATATGGTCAGCTTGGAGAGCGAGTTGACGCGGAATGAGTCGTAGCTGTAGCTGGCGCTGTCCGCGACGATGCCCGACGGGTCGGGGGCAGAGCCGGGGGTCGCGCTACCGCCGTTATCGTCCGCGCTGTCGCGCAGCAGGTAGGGGAGCAGCGGATGCTGCTCCTCGGTGTACATCAGATCCCAGACCGAGAGGTCGGAGTAGACCGCCATGCGGTCTCCCGAAAGGAGCATCTCGCGCGGCCAGCCCTCCACGGTCGCGTTGGAGAGGTACTCCACCTGCCCGACTTCGGGCACGGCGAGGATATGCAGCCGCCCGCCGTCCAGATGCCCGCCGTAGTGGGGTGAATAGTAGTAGTACTGGTCGCCGAACAGCACGTAGAGGTAGTCGCCGTCGGTCTTGACGAAGTCTGCCTCGTCGACGCCACCCTCCTGGTTGTTGGTACCAGAGAAGTCGCGTTCGCCGCCGGCAGCGCCACTGCCCCCGGTCGCGCCCTGCGATGCGCCATTAGAGGAATCGGCAGCGCCGGGCGTCGCCACGGCACCGTCGTCCATCGCCATATTGGATTCAGCAATAGCAATGTCACCCTCCATCCAGCCGCCGCCCCAGCCGCCACGGTAGTAGCTGCCCTGGTTGGACGCGAGCGTCGCGCGCATCTCGTCCTTGAGATGCTCCTTCAGGTCGCCCTCGAGCGCGTCGCACGAGTCGTACGCCGCCAGCTGCGGCGAGCTGCGGCCCTGGTCCGCGACCAGTCCCTGCAGGAAGTCGCTCTGGGCCGTCGTCAGCCCGGTCGGCTCATCGGTCGCCGGCTGGTAGACCATTAGCGCTGCGACGACCAGCGTCAGTACGACGCCGACCGCGAGCAGCGGCGACGGCCCGCTACCGGGAACCGGCGGCGGATTCATCGCACGCGGTCGCTGCAGCGGCGTCCCGAAAACCGTGAGTCGGTCGCTCATGCCGGAACCTCCACCCCGAGAGCCGGATGGCTGTCGTGCATCGCAAGGCAGTGCTTGCATGAAACCTGTTCCCAATGGGTCTTGCGCATCACGCGGCGCTCCTGTTGAGTGGTCGGATAGCCGCAGATGGTAAGGCGGTGGTTGCCCAGCATATGGCGTCGGCGCATAACTCTCCGGCGGTGCTCGCGGTATATAAAGCGGCGCCAAAAAAATTTTTTTGTTTCGTGCTTGGCGCGGCTGCCGCGGCAGCCGCGCCACGGCCCCGGAGCGGTGCGCAACGAGCGATTTCAGCGCCCTTTTTTCAGCTCGACCGTGAAGAGCCGCAGCAAGCTCAAAATATTCTCCTCAATGACTGCGCCCTCGTCCTTCTCCGCCTGCGAGAAGTCGAGCCCCGCCGCGACCTGCTCGATGAGCTGCTGGCGGATGAGCGACGACTTCATCAGCCGGAACAGGTTGCGGTCGGTAAGGCACGCCTGCGGGCGGTAGCGGCCGCCCTGCAGCAGCAGCTGCCCGCTCGCGACCAGCTTCGGGACGTGGTAATCCACGAGCTGCGACGAGAGCCCCGCCTGCTCGGCAATCTGCCGCTTGGAAGCGGGCGCCCCGAGCTGGACCGCGGCGAACAGGATGCGAAAGAGCTTGTCCGCCTCGTCGGCGCTGGTGCGACGGTGCAGCTCCACCTCGCCCGCAGCGTCGCTGTCCGACTCCGCCATGGGGCGCGAGCGGTCGGCCGGTTATAGGGTTACGCGAAGTCCAGCAGCACCTTGCCGATGTTCTTGCGGTCGTGGATGTGCTGGTGCGCCTGCGCGGCTTCCGCGCCGGGGAAGACCGAGTCGATGTGCGGCGCGATTTCGCCCGACTCCAGCCAGCCGAAGAGCTGCGCCTGCGCCCGTTGCAGCCGCTCGGCATCGCGGTAGCGGCCGAGATGGACGCCGATGACCGCGCGGTTGGCGCCCATCATCCAGAGCGGATTGAAGCGTGGCGTGCGCCACCACTCGCGCAGCTGCGCCAGCCGGCTGCGCCTGCGGCCGGGCGCCATCGCCGAGATGCCGTAGGTGACGATGCGACCGCCCGCGGCGAGACAGCGATAGCCCTGGAGCAGGTGGTCACCGCCGACCGGGTCGAGCACCAGGTCGACCCCGCGCCCGTCGGTCGCCTCGCGGATGGCGGCGCGGAAATCGTCGCGCGGGACCGGCTCGACCTCCTGCTCGCGCAGCCAGTCGTGCTTCGCCGGCGACGCGGTGCCGAAGATGCGCGCCGCGCCGCGGATGCGCGCCAGCTGCGTCGCCGCGACCCCCACTCCGCCGGCGGCGCCGTGGATGAGCAGCGTCTCGCCCGGCTGCAGCGCGCCGGGATGCACCACGGCAAGCCACGCCGTCAGGTAGTTGACCGGCAGCGCGGCCGCCGCGTCGAAACTGACCGAGTCGGGCAGCCGCGTGACCGTCGCCCGCGGCGCAATCGTGTGCGTCGCGTAGCCCCCGAACGAGCGGCCGGCGACGACGCGGTCGCCCACCGTCAGGCCAGCGACCGCCGGGCCGAGCGCCGCGACGGTGCCGGCGACTTCGTGGCCGGGGACGAACGGCGGCTTCGGGACGCCGGGGTAGAGCCCCATACGTGCCAGCAAATCCGCAAAATTGATGCCGGCGCGCGCGACCCGCACCAGCACCTCGCCCTCGCCCGGTGCGGGCGTCTGCGCCTCCTCGAATTGCATCACCTCGGGCGGGCCGTAGCGGGTGGCGATGATGCGCTGCACGGGCCGGCAGGCGTCGCGCTGTTTAAGGCAGCAATGGCGGCCGGTTAGCGGCGCCAGCCCCAGCGCGGAGTCCGCGCACGGTAGGCGACGTACTCGTCGCCGAACTCGGCCGCCAGCGTCAGCTCCTCCCACTTGACCCAGAAATCGAGCGCCAGCCCGAGCGCCAGCGCCAGCAGCAGCCCGGACGGGGTGCCGAACGCCAGCCCCCAGCCGGCCTGCAACAGCCACCACCCCTGCAGCAGCGGGTTGCGCAGGTGCGCGAAGACGCCGCTGGTCACCAGCCGCTGCTGCGGGCGCAATCGCACGACCGCCAGCCGGTGCTGGTAGTAGGCCATCGTCGCCAGCAGCCGCAGCCGCAGTCCCATCGCGACCAGCAGTGCGCCGACCACCATCCCCGCCGGGTGCGCCAGCGCCGGCAGCCCCAGCTGCGCATCGGCCTGCACGGCAGCCCACGCGATAGCGCCGCAGCCCGCAACCAAGAGCAGGTTGAACGGCAGCGCGCGGAGTAGCGGCCGCGTCGGGCCGGCCTTGTCGGGGCGACGCAAAGGCGCGCTGCGGAGCAGCGGCCGCGTCGGACCGGCTGTGCCGGGCTGACGCAAGGGCGCGCTGCGGAGCAGCGGGTGCATAGCGGGGGAGCGGGGCGGGCGCCGCACCGGAAAGCCGCCGCCCTCGAGCTGGCGCTGCGCGGTGATGACGGAAGCGACGGGGGCGCTCATTGCGCGTCCAAGGCGTGATGGGCGAGCGTGATGCACGCCGACGAGAGCAGGCTGCGGTCGCCGAGCCGGACGCGCGGCGCGCGGGGCCCCGCGCCGCGCTCCGCTTCGGTCGGGTCCCGGTCGTCGCCCAGCACGATTGTCAACGGCGGTTCCGGAAACTCTGTGGTGTCGCCCGCCTCGTCGAGCAGCACGGCGGGCGGCAGCCGCGCCAGCACCTCCGGCAGGCCGATGCGATGCAGCGTCACGCCGGGGCTCGCTTCTACGGAATCGCGGTTGCGCAGCTTCACCAGCCCATTGCGCACCAGCGCCGCGGTCGAACGCTCGTCGGGATTCAGGTAGCGAACGGTCGCGCCGCAGAAGTGGACCGCGACCGGCGGCGTCGGCGGCCCCGACAGCAGCAGCCACGCATCGGTGTCGCGCCGCAGCCCGTGCGAGACCCACAGCGCCGCGGTGACGCAGCGCACCAGCACATCCAGCCGGCCTCCGCCGCCGCACAGGTCGTCCAGCTTCCAGTCGGGCGCGGTGCGCGCGCGGTGGCCCAGAATCAGGAAATTGCGGTCAGCCGCCACGCGCCAGCCCCTCCTCGATTGACTTCTGGAACTGGTTCAGCACCGAGTAGTCATGCGCGTCGGGGTGGTCGCACAGCACCGCCAGCGTGATGTTCGCGAAATGGCGGTAGTCGAAATCCTCGTCAGAGTCGTAAGCGCGCGAGTCCATGCGGTATGGCACCAGCGCCAGCGCCCCCTTCTCGCTGGCGGCGGCGATGAACGCCGGCGGCCCCAGCCGGTGCGCCGCCTTGTCGGCGCGCGAGATACGGATGTCGTCCGGGTCGAGATGGGTATGCAGGTGCGACCAGACGCGTCCATCGCCCGAGTGCTCGCGGCAGTAGCGGTGGAGCGGCGACGCATTCAGCCCGTGCTCGCTGCGCTCCAGCTTGCCGATTTCCGCCTCCAGCTCGTCATGGCTGACCCACACGTCGTAGACCAGCTCACCCAGCTCGGGAGTGCGGTATTCCAGCTCCGCCGAGAGCAGCCCCGCCCGCTCGAGCCCTTCCTCACGCGAGCGCGTGACTTCCCGCGCAATCCGCTGCAGCAGCGTGTCGGGCAGCAGCAGGTGCAGGTACTTGACGAACTCGAGCGGAAATTCATGTTCGCCCGCGTCAATCAGCTTGTCGTGCTGGCCGAAGTGGCGCTGCACCAGTTGCTGGTGCGAAGGCCGCGACGAGTTGCGCACCAGCAGGAAGTTGCGCAGCAGCCGCTCCTGTTCCCGGTCCACCCCTCGCCACGCACGGGGGCTTAAATTATGCGGCGCGCCGCAAAATCACGCTGCGGATGCGCTGTAGCCGCTGGTGCGGGCGCCGCAGCCGGTGATGGACGAGCAAAGCGAGGCCAGAACCTAGGCTGTGACCGCGCCCGCAGCGCGGACACGCTGCGGGCGCCGGGATTCGAACCCGGGTTAGGGGCTTGGGAAGCCCCGGTGATACCAGGCTACACTACGCCCGCGGCGGCGGCGCGACGCCGCCGCCCGCTTTAGCGCTTATCACGCGTCGAAATCGTCGAGCCGCAGCAGCCCACCGCGCTCGGCCATGGCGAGGAACTCGGCCAGCCGCTCCCACAACGGCTCCGCCTCGTCGCCGAACTCGCGCCGCAGCGCTTCGCCCACCTGCCGCACGGGAACGCCGCCGCGCATCGCTTTCCAGGCGGCGGCGCCGAAGTCGTCGAGCTCGACGCGCACCGTCGAGGGCACGCGCAGCCAGCGCTCGAGCAGCCGGCCGAGGCGCGAGCGGCCGCGCTCGCGCTCGAGAAACGCGCCGGCCGCGTCGCGCTGCAATTCCGCGAGCGGGATGACCCGCAACTCACGCAAGTCAGTCGACAAGCTCGGCTTCCATCACGTCGTCCTCGGCGCCGCGCAGCGTGAACCAGCCAGCGCTGAAGCCGGCGAAGGCGAAGAGCATCAGCCCCGGGAAGAAGAGGGGGTTGTTGAGCAGCCCGAGGTAAATACCTGAAACGGCGAAGAACGCCAGCAGCACGCCCATAATCGCTTCGCCCGCAATCAACCCCGAGGCGAACAGGACGCCGGGGCCGTGCGCCTTGTCGCGCTCCGCCTCGCTCACGTCGCCCAGCCCCAGCCGGCGGTCAACCACCAGCCGAATCATCCCTCCCAGGAAAATCGGGATGGACATGATTATTGGCAGGTACATCCCGACGGCCACGGCCATCACCGAAATCTCGAGGCCGCCCCGTTCGAACATCCACGCCAGTGTCGCGGCGACGAAGAGCGAACCCATGAAGACGAACTCCGGCAACGCCCCTTCGACCAGCCCGCCGACGAGGAACAGGGTGTACGCAACGGTCAGGAAGAGCAGGTGCAGCGGCACTCCGTTCCACTCTTCGCGGTGGTGACGCAACGCGATGAGGCAGAAGGCGATGCCGGAGCCGAGCAGCACCATCGCCCAGTCCATCGTGCCTTCGAGGATGCCGCTCGCCAGCGCAGCCATCAGGAACGCCTGCGGCGCCGCCAGATCTTTTCCAAGTTCGTAGGTTGAAATCAGCAGGTTCAGCACCAGCGGAATCACCAGCGCCCCGGCGAGGACACCGACCAGCTGCGCAATCTGCTGCCGCCACGGGGTTGCCCCGACGATGTTGCCCGTCTTCAGGTCCTGCAGGTTGTCACCCGAAATCGCGCCGGCGCAGCAGACGAAGGCGGCGACACCGATGGTGGCGACGACCAGCTCCTGCGTGCGGGCGCCGTCGTAGACCAGCCAGTTGAGCAGCGTGAAGAGCGAAGCGGTGAAGATGACGACGATTATCGTCACGCCCGAAATCGGGTTATTGGAGCTGCCGAGCAGCCCGGCCATGTAGCCCGCTATCGCTGCGAAGAGATAGCCGGCGCTGAAGATTATCAGCAGCGCCAGCAGCGCCGGCAGGATGAGTCCCGAGACCCACCAGACCATCAGCGCCATCGGCAGCGCCATCGCCAGCGAGAGCCGGCTCACCACCTGCGGGTCAAGGTCGAGGTCGGTCCGCGAGAGGCCGCTGCGGTCTTCAGAAACGTTGGCCTTCTCGAGCATGTCGCGGATGCCCTTGATGACCGGCCCGCGCATCAGCACCAGCGTGTATAACCCGCCGACGAGCATCGTCCCGACCCCGACCATGCGGCGGCGCATTTCGATGAAGCCGACGAAGTCGCCAATCGACATCCCTTCGGGCGGCAGCAGCAGCCCCGAGGTGAGCGGCAGGATTACTAGCGCGCCGAGAAAGCCACCGAGGAAGACGAAGCTCCCGATTAGCGGGCCGACGATATACCCGACCGCGAGCAGCGCCGGCGAGAGCTCGATACCGAAGAAGAAGGTGGTGCGCGACTGGGTGATAGTGCCGAACTCCGGCAGCCGCCCCTGTAGCGTAAAGTGGTCGTGCCAGCTGTTGCGCCAGAGGCCGAGCGAGACTTTGCGCAGAACTCCGTCAACCACGATTTCGAGCGCCGCGCCAATTTTGTAAATCGCGCCGAAGGCGATGCCGGCGATAATCGGCATGACTTGCGTGCCGCCCTTCTCCCCCGCCACGAGCACTTCGGCGCACGCCACTCCTTCGGGGTAGGGCAGCCGCTCCTGGATAATGAAGATACGGCGCAGGCTGATTGAGAAGAGGACCCCGATGGTGCCGCCGACGGCAGCGGTGACGAATACCGGGAAAAAGGCGAAATCGTCCCACGTCCCGAGCACGACCAGCGCCGGCAGCGTGAAGATGACGCCCGCCGCGAGCGACTCGCCCGCCGAGACTGCGGTCTGGACCCAGTTGTTCTCGAGGATGTTGGTCTCCTGTCGCGGTAGCAGGGCGGCAATCGCCCGCAGCATGCCCATCGAGAGCACCGCCGCCGGAATCGAGGCGGAAACGGTCATCCCGACGTAGAGCCCGAGGTAGACGTTGGCCGCCGTCAGCACCATCGCCAGGATTACCGCCAGCGCGATGCCCTTCGGCGTAATCTCCGGGAGAATGCGCGACGCCGGCACATACGGCACGTGGTCCGCGGCCATCAGCGTCGCGACGGCCCAAGGTGATAAACGATTGCCGGTCCGGCAGGCACCCGCCAGCGCAGCGCCGGTCCGGGCTTTTTACCCCGTCCGGGATGGCGCAACATGGGCGGCGCGCTGGAACTGGAATTTTTCTCCGGGAACGGCTTCCAGCGCCAGCGCTGCCGCGCCTGCCGGGCATACTTCTGGGCGCTCGAGAAACAGCCGCTCTGCGGCGACGCGCCCTGCGTCGAATACTCGTTCCTGGGCACGCCGCTCTTCGACCAGCCGCTGGGGTTGGCGGAGATGCGCGAAGCGTTTCTGGCCTTCTTTGAAACGCGGGGCCATAAACGGGTCGAGCGCGCACCGGTGGTGGCGCGCTGGCGCGACGACCTCTACCTGACGATTGCGTCCATCGCAGTCTTCCAGCCGCACGTGACTTCGGGGCTGGCGCGGCCGCCCGCCAACCCGCTCGCGATTTCGCAGCCCTGCATCCGGCTCAACGACCTTGAGTCGGTCGGCCGCAGCGGGCGCCATTTGACGACGTTCGAGATGATGGCGCACCATGCCTTCAACACCGACGACGAGGATATATACTGGCAGGACCGCACGGTCGAGCTCTGCCACGAACTCTACACCGGACTGGGCGTCCCCCCCGAGGCGCTGACCTACAAGGAAAACCCATGGGTCGGCGGCGGCAACGGCGGCGAGGCGCTCGAAGTCCTGGCGGGTGGACTGGAGCTGGCGACGCTGGTATTCATGGACCTTGCTGATGACCCGCAAGGCGATATCAAGCTGAAGGGCGGCCGCTTCCGCCGCATGTCGCGCGCCATCGTCGATACTGGCTACGGGCTGGAACGGATGGTCTGGGCGTCGCAAGGAACCGGGACAATCTACGAGGCCGTATTCCCCACTGCGGTCGAGCTGCTGACGCGCGAGGCGGGCCTTGCGGAGAAGCTCGGCGCGGCTGGCGCGCTGATTGCCGAGAACGCCCGCGTCTGCGGACTGCTCTCGATAGATTACGGCGCCGACCTGACCAGCCTGCGCGAACAGGTTCTCGGTCGGCTGCGCGACGCGGGCCACAAGCTGACGCTTGAGGAATTGCGCGACACCATCGAGCCGCTCGAGAAGGCGTTCGCGGTCGCCGACCACTCGCGCACGCTGGCGTTCATGTTCGGCGACGGGGTGGTGCCGAGCAATGTGCGCGCCGGCTATCTGGCACGCATGGTGTTGCGGCGGACGCTGCTGCTGCTGCGCGACCTGGGAATTCCCGAGGCGTTACCGCAGGTCGTCGGCCTGCATATCGACGAGCTGGCGCCGACCTACCCCGAACTGGCAACGCAGCGCGACCACATCCTGGAGCTGGTCGCGCTCGAGAGCGGACGGTTCGACGCGACGCTCGAGCGCGGACGCCGCACGGTGCAACGCACGCTCGCCGCGGGCGAGATTACCGGTGAACGGCTGGTTGAGCTTTACGACTCGCAGGGGCTGCCGCCCGCGGTGGTGGCGGAGTTCGCCGCCGAACAGGGCGCCAGCGTGGAAGTACCGGACGGCTTCATGGCGCTCGTCGCCGAGCGCCATTCAGCCGCGGAAGCACCAGCCGCGAAGGCCGCGCAGGAGGAATTGCCGCCGACCGAGATGGTGTTCTACGATGATATGGGCGCACGCGAATTCGACGCGAGCGTGACCTGGGCTGACGGCAACGCCATCGCGCTGGACCGCACGCTCTTCTACCCCGAAGGCGGCGGGCAGCCGGCCGACAGCGGCACGCTTCGCTGGGAGGGCGGCGAGGCGCGCGTGGTTGACGCCGTGAAGCGCGGCGACGCGGTGCTGCACACGCTCGAGGGCGACGTGCCGCCGGTCGGGACGGCCGTAAAGGGGGCGGTCGACGGCACCCGACGCGACGCGCTCTCGCAGCACCACACTGCCACGCACGTCATCGGCGCGGCGGCGCGGCGCACGCTCGGGCCGCACGTCTGGCAGGCGGGCGCCCGCAAGGCGACCGACTCGGCGCGACTCGATATTACCCACCACCAGCGGCTCGACCGCGCCGCGGTCGCGGCACTCGAGCGCGAGGCGAATAACATCATCCGCGGCGACCACCCGGTCGAAGCGGGATTCATGACGCGCGAGGCGGCCGACGCGCAACACGGGGCGACGCTCTATCAGGGCGGCGCGCCCAACTATCGCGACGTGCGCGTGGTCGAAATCCCCGGTATCGACGCGCAGGCGTGCGCCGGAACCCACGTCCCGCGCACCGGCGCGCTGCAGGCCATCAAGGTTTTGAGGACCGAGCGCATTCAGGATGGCGTGGAACGCATCGAATTCTCGGCTGGCGCAGCAGCGGTCGCCGCCGCGCAAGCGGAGCGCGAGCTGCTCGAGCAGGCGGCCGCGGCGCTGGGCGTGCCGCTCGAGCAGGTGGCGGACGCCGCCGGCAAGCTGATGGACGAGCGCAAAGAATTGCGCTCGCGCGTTGCGGCGCTCGAGAAAGAGCGCGCTGAAAGTCGGGCGGGGGAGCTCGCGGCAGAGCGCATCGGTTCCGTCGATTTATATATAAATGACTGCGGCGACGCGCCGCTCGCCGAAATGCAGGAGCTGGCGCGCCGGCTCAGCGCCGGGGGCGACGCGCTGGTAGTGCTCGCGACCCGCGCCGGCGGCAAGGGCTACGTCATGGCTGCGCGCGGCGGCAATGTGGGAGTGGACTGCGGCGCGCTAGCTGGCGCCGCCGCCAAGGCCACGGGCGGCGGCGGCGGCGGCGCACCGACGCACGCGCAGGGCGCGGTACCGGCCGATCGCACCGGCGAGGCGCTCGCGGCGCTCGCGGCGGCCGCCCGCAAGGTGCTCGCGGAATGAATCAGCCTGCGCTCTGCACCATGATGCACGCATCGGTCAGCGCGCTGACGTCTTCCTGCTCGGCGAGCCACACCTTCAGCTCGTCGCTTTCAGAACCGGGCTGGAACCAGAGCCGGCGGATGCCGAGCGCGAGCGCCTGCTTGGCGACCGCCAGCGCGACCTTGGGCGGGACGACGAAGTTGACGATGTCAGGCGTCCCGGGGAGCGACTCGAGGTCGGCATGTGCGGCGACGCCTTCGATTTCCGGCTCGCGCGGATTGACCGGCCAGACGGCGTAGCCTTTCGCGACGAGGTCGCGGAAGATGCGGTTGCCGAACTTGGCGGGGTCGTTCGACGCGCCGACCAGCGCGATGCGCACGCCGGGCCGCTGCAACGCTTCGAGCACCATAGCTCGCCAGCGGCCGGCGGTTAATCTGGTTTGGGCAGGGAGACTTACAGTCTCCCCGTGCGCGTGCGCGAGTCGCAACGTTTATGAGCCGCGAGCAACGCGGGGGCGGCGTGAGCCGGTTGCTGGTTGTCGAGTCGGGCGCCAAGGCGCGCACCATCCAGCGCTACCTGGGCAAGGAGTTCGTGGTCCGCGCCTGCCGCGGTCACGTGCAGGATTTGCCGACCGAGGGCAAGCAGGGCCGCAAGGCGATGTGGGCGGCCGCCGACGGCGAGCTGCCGGCGCCCGAATGGGGCTTTACCAAGGGCGCGGAGAGCATCATCCGGAAACTGCTCGCCGACAGTCGCAAGAGCGGCGTCAACGAAGTGCTGGTCGCGACTGACCCCGACCGCGAGGGCGAGTTCATTGCCTGGCGGCTGGCCGAATTGCTCGGTAGCCTGGGTGCCGTGAAGCGGGTGACCTTCAACGAAATTACCAAGACGGCGATTGCCGCCGCGCTCGAAGAGGCGGGCGACGTCGATATCGGACTCGTGGAAGCGGCGATGATTCGGCGGCTGATGGACCGGCTGATTGGCTTCCGCGGCTCCCGTTTCTGCCGCTCGTGGAACCTGGCGTCGATGGGGCGCGTGCAGACGCCGACGCTCGGCTTCGTCGTCGAGCGCGAGCGCGAAATCGAGGCGTTCGTGCCAATCCCCTACTGGGAAGTCCACCTGACCGCGAACGGCGTCGAACTGCGGGTGCAGTTCGACGACGACTGGCGCGACTCGAAGGGCAAGAAGCGGAGCGACCGCACCGGCGACAGCAAGAATGCCGAATCGGCTTACGCCGCGATGGAAGCGGCCGGCAGCCTGGTACTGACCGCCACTAGCGTTGATGGCTTCCAGAAGCGGCCGCGGCCGCCATTTACGACCGACACGCTGCTCGCAGCCGCGGGCCAGCGTTTGAGCTGGCGGCCGGCGCGCGTGATGCGACTGGCGCAGCAGCTCTACGAGGCGGGGCACATCACCTACATGCGGACCGACTCGACCCGCACTTCCGCCGACGCGCGGAAGGAGGTGCGCGCCTACATCGAGCACGAGTGGGACGCGGCGCATCTCGGCCGCGGCGTCGGGGGTGGCGGTAGCGGCAAGGGGGTGCAGGACGCTCACGAAGCCATCCGGCCGACGCGACCGCAGGCGCGCGAGCCGCAAGGGCTCGAGCGAGAGCAGGCGCGGCTCTACTCACTCATCTGGGCGCGCTTCGCCGCCAGCCAGATGTCGCCGTCACAATGGCAGCGACTGAAGCTGGTGGGCGAGGCGGGCGGCTGGACTGCTGCGGGGAAGACTGAATGGCGCACTTTCGCCGGTTGGGAAGCGGCGTATGCCGGGCTGCTGAAAGCGGCCCCGCCGGTGTCGCCACTGGCGGACGCCGCGGTCGGAGACAGCCTGCCGTTCGACGGGAGCGAGCTGGTCGAGGATGCGACCAAGCCGCCCGGCCGCTACACGCAGCACGGGCTGGTGGCGAAGATGAAGGTGGAGGGCATCGGCCGGCCGTCGACCTATGCCGAGACCATCCGCAAGCTGCTCGACCGCAAGTATGCGCGCGACGAAAAGGGGCGGCTCTACGCGACCGACGCGGGCTGCACGATGTGGGAGCAGGTCGCCCCCTGCTACGGCACCACCAGCGACGGAATTTTTTCGACCGCCTTCACGGCGGGAATGGAGGTGCAACTCGACCAGGTCGAGGGCGGCAAGACCGCCGCGGCACAGGCATGGCACGAGTTCGCCGACCGTTTCGGCACGCTGCACACCGCCGCGCTCGAGAGCAAGAAGTCGCGCGGAACCCCGCGGCAGCTGGCGTACCTGCGCTCACTCGCGCAACAGGCGGGCGAGGCGGCGGAGCCGCTGCTCGCCGGCAAGGATATCGACGAGCTGGACGGCAAGGCGGTCGGCGAACTCATCGAGCAGCTGCAGCCGCTCACCGCGGGAATGGACGTTCCCGCTTCCGAAAAGCAGGTCGGATTTATCAAGCGCTTGGCGGAGCGCGCCGAGCTCGACGAGCCGGCAGCGTGCGCGCTCGTTGACGCCCAAAGCTTTGCGGCGCTCACCGGCGGCCGAGAGGGGAGCGCCAGCGCGCTCATTAGCGCGCTGCAGGAGCGCAGCGCGGGGAAGCCGCGCGCCGCTTCGCCGAAGCAGGTCGGCTTCATCAAGCGCCTTGCGGGGCGCGCCAAGCTCGACGAAGCCGCGGCGTGCGCGCTCGTCGGCGCCGATTCCTTCGGGGCGCTCACCGGCGGCCGCAAAGGCACCGCCAGCGCACTCATCAACGCGCTGCAAACGCAGTTGAAGAAAGGCTAAAAACGATTAATAAAAGGTCACTGAGTTCAGATTAACTCATGCGCAAGATTAACCTGAAAAAGGAGCTCGCACACCTTTACCGGCCTTCGGCAAGGAAAGTCGTAATGGTAGATGTTCCTGAATTCAATTTCATCATGATTGACGGCGAAGGCGACCCCAACACTTCGGAGGCTTTTGCGGCGGCGGTGGAAGCGCTGTTCAGTGTCTCCTATACCCTTAAGTTCATGGTCAAGAAAGGAGCGCAACAAATCGACTACGGCGTAATGCCGCTGGAAGCGCTGTGGTCAGCTGAAGACCCGACAGCGTTTGCCGAGGAGCGCAAAGATGAGTGGTGCTGGAGTGCCATGATTATGCAGCCGGAGTTCATCGACCGGCTACTCTTCGAAGAGGCAACTACGCAGGTAGCGAAGAAAAAGTCACTTGCAGCACTTGAGAAACTGCAGTTTGAATCCTTTGCTGAAGGGCAAGTAGCCCAGACCCTGCATCTGGGACCGTTCTCGGAGGAAGTGCCCACTATTGAGCGAGTGCATGAATTCATCACCGATGAAGGTGGCGAGCCCTGCGGCCGCCACCATGAGATATATTTGAGCGATATACGCAGGGCCGCGCCGGACAAGTGGAAGACAATAATCCGCCAGCCCTGGCGCTGATTTCGACGCTAAAGCAAAACCTGAAGAAAGGCTAAACCGCACGGCGATTGCCCGGCGTGCGACTCTTCCTGGCGCTGGAGTGCCCCGGCTTCGACGCGCGGCCGCTGGAGCACGAGCTGGGGGCGCAGCCGGCCGGCAGCTATCACGTCACGCTGGCGTTCCTGGGTGAACGGCCTGACGCCGCCGCTGTCGTGAAAGCGGCAGCGCCCGCCTGCGCCGGCCGGCTGCCGCTGGCGCTGGAGTATCGCGGGCTCGGCGCGTTCCACTCCGCGCAGCAGGCGCGCGTGGCGTGGGTCGGCGTCCACGGCGCAGGGCTGGCGGAGCTGGCGCTGGCACTCCGTGGAGCGACCGCTTCACAGGACCGCCCCTTCGTCGGCCACGTCACGCTGGCGCGCTTCAGGCCGCCGCGCGACCTGCGCGAACTGGTGCAGTGCCACAGCGACGCCAACTGCGGCTCCGGGAGCGTCACGCGCGTGACGCTCTTCCGCTCGACGTTGCGTCGCAGCGGCGCGGTCCACGAGCCGCTGTTCCACATCGATGGCGACGGGCGCGCCGGGGCGATAACGGTTTAACGGTGAAGCAGGTCGCTTCAGTGTGTCAACCATCCGGCTCCTGACAGCGGCCAGCGGCAAGGCTGGCGAGCAGACGCTCCCGCTCGACGAACTGGCGGCCGAGCTTGAGGGAGTGCAGAGCGGCTGGCTCGACATCCTGCAACCCGGCGATGACGCGAAGGAATTCCTGCTCGAGACGATGGGATTCCACCCACTGGCAGTCGAGGACTGCTTCGCCGACCCGGTCGACCGCGCCGAGCATTACGAAGACCATCGCTTCGTCGTGCTGCGCGCCCGCGACGCCGACTCGGAGCTCGACACCGAATACCTGCTGGCGTTCCTGGCCGATAGCCTGCTGGTGACAGTGCGCCATACGGCGCTGCCGGCGATGAATCGCTTCCGCGAGCGCTACCGCTCGCACCGGCGCATGCGGCGGCTGCAACGCGGCCCCGAGTTCCTGCTCTACGAGCTGCTCGACGCGGTGGCCGACGACTGGCTGCACGTGCTGGAGGGCTACAGCCAGCGGCTCGACGACCTTGAGGACCGCGTCTTCGACCCGGCGACCGAGTATCCCGGGCTGCTCGAGGCGCTGCACGAAATGAAGCAGGACCTGCGCGAAATGTCCAAATCGGTGACGCCGCTGCAGGAGACCGTCGCGCGGCTGCTGCGGCCCGACGAGGAGTTCATTTCCGAGCCCAATTATCTATACTTCCGCGACCTGGCCGACGTGATTCACGGGCTGGTGAACCGCGTCGAGAACTACTCGGCCGGGGTTTCGTCGACCCGCGACGCCTACCTGTCGCAGGTCTCGATGCGGCTCGGCGAGTCAAACGCGCAGCTGACCGAGGTGATGACCACGCTGACGATTATCGCCACTATCATGCTGCCACTGACGCTGATTGCCGGCATCTTCGGGATGAATACCGACCAGCTACCGCTGGCGCAGGGCAACGGATTCTGGCTCATCCTGGTGCTGATGGGCGCTTTCGCGGGTAGCATGCTCTACTACTTCTGGCGTCGGGGCTGGCTCGGCCGCCAGGCATGAAGTCACTGGCCCACCCGCTGCTGTACGGGCCGCCGCTGGAGGAGCGCGCCTACCAGCGCAACGTCGCCGCCGCCTGCCTGCGCGAATCAACCCTGGCAGTGCTGCCGACCGGGCTCGGCAAGACGGTGATTGCGCTGCAGGTGATGCTCGAGCGGCTCGAGCGAGGGCGGGTGCTGATGATGGCACCCACACGCCCGCTGGCTGAGCAGCATGCCGACTTCCTGGCGAGCAGCCTGGAGGTGCGCGTCGAGCTTCTGACCGGCTCGGTTTCGCCAGCAAAGCGCGAGCCGCTCTGGCAGGCTGCGCAGGTGGTAGTGGCGACGCCGCAGGTGGTCGAGAAGGACCTGATTCGCGGCGCGGTGAAGCTGGCTGACTTCGCGCTGGTGGTCTTCGACGAGGCGCACCGTGCTGTCGGCAATTACGCCTACGTCTTCATCGCCGAGCACTACGACGAGACGGCGCGGCAGCCGCTGGTGCTGGGGATGACCGCGTCACCCGGCTCGACCCGCGCCGCGGTGGTCGAGGTGTGCAGCAACCTGCGCATCACCGCCATCGAGAAGCGCGACGACGGGGACCCCGACGTCGCACCCTACATCCAGCCGGTCCAGACGCGCTGGGTGAAGGTGCCACTGCCGGCTTCCGCGGCGCGGATTCGCAAGGACTTGCAGAAGCTGCAGGACCGGCTCTGCGGGCAGCTGCATCAGGCGGGGCTGCTGAAGCGGCCGCGCAAGGTTTCGACGACGATGCTGCTCGAAGCGGGGCGCAAGCTACAGGTGCGGCTGCGCGCGGCCGGCCGGGAGGTGCCGCGGCAAGTCTACAACCTGCTCTCGGTGCAGGCGATGGCGCTCAAGGTAGCGCACGCGCTGCTGACGGTCGAGACGCAGGGGCCGACGCAATTTCTGGACTACGCGGCACGGATGCGCAAGAGCTCGAAGAGCCGCGCCACGAAGTGGCTGCTGCAGAAGCCCGAGTGGAAGCAGGCGGTCATCGACGCCGCCCGCAGCAGCGATGAGCATCCCAAGCTGGAGCGGCTCGACGAACTGGTCGCGCAGGAGCTGGCGGCGGGCGCGGAGCGCATCATCGTCTTCGCGGAGATTCGCAACACCGCCAGCCTGATGGTCGAACGGCTCGCGAAGCTGCCGGCGGCGCGGCCGGTGCGCTTCGTCGGGCAGGGCTCTCGCGAAGGCGACCCGGGGATGACGCAGAAAGTCCAGAAGGCGACGCTCGAGCAGTTCCGCGCTGGCGATTACAACGTGCTGGTCGCGACGTCGGTCGGCGAGGAGGGGCTCGACATTCCCGCCACCGAGGCAGTCATTTTCTACGAGCCGGTGCCGTCGGCCATCCGGCTCATCCAGCGTCGCGGGCGCACCGGTCGCGACCGGCCCGGCAAGGTGTTTGTGCTGATTACCGCCGACACCCGCGACGAGGCGGCCTACTGGAGCAGCCGCAGCAAGGAAATGCAAATGCAGTCGCTCTTCGGCGGCGGCCGCATGGAAATCGAGCTGCCGTCGCGCGCGGAGCTCGGCGGCGGGTCGCCTGGCAGGGACCAGCCTTCGGTCGCGCGCGGGCAGACGCGGCTGGGGGAAGCGCCGCGGGGGAATCCGCAAGCAGCCGCTGGCGAGCAGAAGCGAGCCAGAAATGCTGCGTTGCGAAGCCTGCGACCGAAGGGAGCAGGCGCAGCAGGCGATGCGCCGGCTGCTGCGCCGCCAGCGGAGGAAGTGCGGCTGCAAGTGGACCACCGCGAGTTCCCGTCGGGAGTCGCGCGCGAGCTTGCGCAGCGCGGGATCACGGTCGCGCCGACACAGCTGCCGGTCGGCGACTACCTGATTGACGGCCGCGTCGGGGTCGAGCGCAAGACCGGCGCGGACTTCGTCGGCTCGATGCTCGACGGCTCGCTCTTCCGGCAAATCAAGGCCTTGAAGCAGCAGTTTCGCCGGCCGCTGCTGATTCTCGAGGGCGACGATCTGTACACCGCGCGCCGCGTCGAGCCGAAGGCGATTCGCGGCGCGCTCGCCGCCATCACCGGCGATTTCGGCGTTCCCATCCTGCCGTCGGCCGATACCGCCGAGACAGCCGAACTGCTGATGGCGCTGCTCGAGCGGTCGCGCCGCGAACCGGGGCCGGCGCAGCTGCGGCCTGCCGCCGGGGAGCTCTCGCCCGAGGAGCAGCAGCGGCACATTCTGGAAGGACTGCCGGGCGTGAGCGCGGTGCTGGCGCAGCGGCTGCTGCACCACTTCCGCTCGGTGGCGGCGGTCTTCACCGCAGATGCCGCGGCGCTGCGCGCGGTGGAGGGCATCGGCGCGCTCAGGGCAACCGCCATCCGCGACGCCATCGAGCGCGAGTGGGAGCCGTAACCGCTTAATCACCCCCTCTCGTGGCGCCGCCATGCGACGGCAACCGGACGAGCCACTCAAGGAGTGCACCAAGAATCAGCACGGCTATTATCGCGGCGAAAAATGCCAGTATTGCAGCGAAGCGGGCGAACTCGTACTGTCGCCTCGTAACCTCGACCAGTTCGGCCGCATCATGGCGGGCGTGCTGCGCCACTTCCCCGACCGCTTCGAGCTGGATATGGACCAGCAGGGGTGGGTTAGCGCGGAAGAATTCATCACGTCGGTGAAATTCAAGCGACAGAATCTGGGCTCGCTCACGATGGACCACCTGCGGGCGGTCGTCGAGACCGACCCCAAAGGCCGGTACCAGCTCGAGAGCGGACGGCTGCGCGCCACTTACGCGCACTCAATCGAGCTGGATCTGGACCTGCCGACCGACGGCGTGCCCGAGCACCTCTACTTCGCCTGTTCGCAGGAGGATTCCGAGGAATATCTCGAGCAGGGACTCTACCCGCTCGACCGGCAGATGGTCCACCTTTCGGGAACGCGACTCAACGCGCTCGAGGCAGGCCGCCACATCATCGGCAAGCCCGTCGTATTGCTGGTCGACGTGCGCGCTGCCGAGGAAGCTGGAAAGCCAATCATGAAGGCGGGCACGACGGTCTACGTCACCAGCGAAGTGCTGGCAAGCTGCCTGCGCAAGCTCCCCGACAGCGCTTAAACCGGACGCGACTTGCGACGCGAGGCCCCCTCCGATGAGTAGCGATAAAACACCGCGCCGCGCGCTGTTGAGCGTCAGCGACAAGACCGGGCTGGTCGAGTTCGCCGGTGCGCTCACGGAAGCGGAGTGGGAACTGGTCGCCAGCGGCGGCACCGCCGCTGCGCTACGCGATGCGGGGCTGGCGGTGACACCCGTTTCCGAAATCACCGGCTTCCCCGAAATGATGGGCGGCCGCGTCAAGACGCTCCACCCGCGCATCTTCGGCGGCATCCTGGCGCGCGAGCAGGACTTCGCCGAGGCGGCGGAGCACGACATGCCACTCTTCGGCGTCGTCGCCGTCAATCTCTATCCCTTCGCGGCAGCGGCGCGTCGTGACGCGCCGCTGCCGGAGCTGGTTGAGCAAATCGACATCGGCGGCCCGTCGCTGATTCGCGCTGCCGCGAAGAACCACGCGCGCGTCGTAGTGCTGGTCGATCCGGCCGACTACGAGCGCGTGGCCGGAGCGCTGGTGGGCGACGCGCTCTCCGCGGCGGAACGGCAGGCGCTAGCACTGAAGGCGTTCCGCCACACCGCCAGCTACGACGCGCTCATCCAGCGCACGCTCGGCGACCGCTTTGGCGATGCGGCGCAGCCGCTACCAGAGTCGCTGCACGTTTCTGGCGAGCTGGCGCTACGGCCGCGCTACGGCGAGAATCCCCACCAGCAAGCGGCGTTCTACGCCGACCCGCTGGCGGCGGGGCCGGGGCTCGGGAGCGCGGAGCAGCTACAGGGAAAGGAGTTGAGCTACAACAACCTGCTCGACCTTGACGCGGCGCTTGCGATTGCCGCCGACTTCCCGGAACCGGCGGCCGCGGTCGTCAAGCATGGCAACCCGTGCGGCGCCGCGACCGCGCCGGAACTGGCGGCCGCCTACGAATCGGCGCTGGCGGGCGACCCTGTCTCGGCCTTCGGCGGCGTCATCGGGCTGAACCGCGAAGTCGACGCGGAAACCGCGGCCGCCATCGCCGCCGCGTTCAAGGAATGCGTCATCGCGCCATCGTTCAGCGACGCGGCGCGCGAAGTGCTGGGGGCGAAGCCGAACCTGCGGCTGCTCGCGACCGGCGCGCTGGATGATTACCACCCCGCGCCGCAGCTGCGGTCGGTCGCCGGCGGCTGGCTGCTGCAGGAAGGCGACGCGAAAACTCTCGACGATGCAAATATAAAGGTCGCCAGCGACCGCGAACCAACCGACGCCGAGTGGAAAGCGCTGCGTTTCGGCTGGCGCGTCGTGAAATATGTTCGCAGCAACGCCATCGTTCTGGCGAGCAGCAGCCGCACCACCGGCGTCGGCGCCGGCCAGATGTCGCGCGTCGATTCGGTGCGCATCGCCATCGAGAAGGCAGGCGACGCAGCGCGCGGTAGCGTGATGGCGTCGGACGCCTTCTTCCCTTTCCGTGACGGTATCGAGCTTGCCGCGGCGGCCGGTGTCACGGCAGTTATCCAGCCGGGCGGCTCGATTCGCGACGACGAAGTCATCGCGGCGGCCAACGAGCAGGAGGTGGCGCTGGTGCTGACCGGCATGCGCCACTTCCGCCACTGATGCAGCAACTCGAGCTCGAATGCGAAGGCTGCGGCGAGCCGACGCTACACGACGTGCTGAAGGCACAGACCTCGCAGAAGCGCGGCTTCCACTTTCAGGGCACCGTGCGGTGCGCTGAATGTGGCGCGACGCGCCACGCCGAAATCCGGGAGTCGCCACCGCTCGAGCTGGAGCTGCGGCTCTCCGAAGGCGGCGAGACGGTGCGCGAGAAGCTGCTGGCCGAGCCGGGCGACCGGCTACAGGTCGGCGAACTGCTGTCGCACGCCCGCGGCCCGCTGGAAATTACCGCTCTGGAGCTGGGCGCCCGCCGGGGGACCGCCAGCACGCGGCGTGTCGAGCAGGCGGAGGCCAGCGAACAGCCGATAGTCTGGGCGCGGCTGGTCACGACGGTGCGCGTGCGCTTCGCGGTGCATACCGGCCACGAGACGCTCTCGCTGAAGCAGGAGCTGCCGCCCGAAACCGAACTCGCGGTCGAGATGGTGCTGCAACTCGACGGCCGCGCCGCGGTCATCGAAGCTTTGCTCCTGCGCGGCGGCCGCCGCGTCACGAAGGCGGCCGCGTGGGACCTGAAGCGCGTCACCTGCCACTGGAAGCAAGAGCGACGCGGCAAGGGCGGACGCCGCGGCGAGAGCCAGCGGCGTCCGCGCACCAACGCTGAACGCAGCAACGAGGCGCGTCGGCGGCTGGCGCGGGGCGGGGACCACGTCCGGCGCGAAGGTCGCAGGAACCGCAAGGGTTAATCCGGCGAGCGGCCGTGCGGGGACGCATGGCTGGCGAAGACGAAGACGTGCTGCTCGAAATCGACCGCATCCTGGCGGGCGAGGACGAGGAGCCGGAGGCGACGGAAGCGGAGACGGAGACCGACGGCGGCGAGGCGGAAGCCGGGGAGGATGACGGCGGCGAAGCGCCCATCGCAGACTTTGATTTCGGTGGGAATGTTGAGGAAACTGACGAAACCGAAGATGAACCTGTCTCCACCCAGAATCGCATTAACAAAACTGAACTGATTTCAATCCTGTTTTCGCGCAAGACCAAACTGCATTTTTTCCTGCTGGTCGCATTGCTGGGTGTCTTCTTCGTCCTCAGCCTGTCCAGCGGTGACTGGGCTGTTGACCTGCTGCTCCTGCTCGGTTATGGTGCTTCCGGCGGTTACCTGCTTACTGGCATCCTGACACACTTTGGAGGAGTCAGGGAACTGACCCGCAGTGACCATCCCACCAGCCTGTTACTACCGGTGCTACTATCAATCCTCATTGCAGGAATTCTATGGTCAATTATCGGCAATGCAGACTACGGCGATAACCTCCGGAATGGGCTTCGCTTCGGGCTGATTATCATTTTCATCATCTGGCAGTTTGCACAGGCATGGTGGATGCGCGTGCCGTTCCGGGAATACGCGTTGCGCCGTGTTGAACGAAAAGATGGTGATGTGGGACGAGGCGGAATGCTGGTCTATGCCGCCCCGATTTTCTGGATGCTGGCTGGCTACATGGTATTCTATCTCATGGCCAGAAACTATGAGCCTTTCGCGGAGGATTTCAACATCCTGTTCCAGTTTTTCTGGTTTGCAATGATGATTTCACTGACTCTCCTGACCCTGTTTTTCCTGCGGAGGTTGCAGCGTGATGTCAGCGATGCCGAAGCGAATACCTTCGCTGGGTGGTTCGCGGTGGGTTACTGGGGCTTTCTCGCTTACCATGCAGGGGTGCTGCTCTACTCGAGTTCGCAAGAGCCTAGCTTCGTCCTGGACCTCGTGTTCATGTTCGTTACAATCGTCGTCGCGATTTACTCGCTTTCAGTACAGGTCCTGCGGACCGAGTCACGCCGCAGCCACCTGAGCCAGACGTCCCACTACATTGGCGAGGCTGAGGGGATGATTAACCGGCATAACGTAATCTTCATCGCCATTTCTTTCACGATTGCCTACGGCGCGAGCAATTTCTTCCTGACCGCTGGTGACCGGCCTCTGGTGGACGACCCGCGGTCAATCGGCTTCGTGTCACACTTCATCGTGCTGCTGAGTGGGGTGTTCGTGATGCTGCTTGCCAATTACAACTTCCTTACCGGGCGCGAACTCCTGAAAAAGGGATTCTTCGAGGCGCTGCGCGGACAGTGAGCGTTATTAGCGCGGCGCGCATCGGTGGCGCATGAGTCCGGACGCGACGGAGCTGCAGCAGTCGGTCATGCGCACCATCAGTGCGCTCGGCAAGTTCATGACCGGCAAGGCGGCGCGCGACCCCGAACTGGCGCCGCACGCCTATCTCGCTTACCTGCTGGGGTGGACTGCGATTGTGGGATTCTTCGTGCTCTTCATCTTCCCGCACCTGCCGCAGGCGATCGGGCTGGGGCTGATTACACTGCTGATTATCGCCTTCGTGCTGGCCATCGTCCTGTTCAACCGCTGGAACGTCTTCGCCGACTAGGCGCTCGGCGGGCGAAGTTTGCGAGAGCTACGCTCTCGTCTGAAAAGGCTTATAATGGAGGCTGGGTGCCGCCCACTTCCCGATGACTACCGTCAACGACGTCCCCGGACAGAAGCTGGTCAGCAAGCTGGCGCAGGCGCTGAAAGGCGAGAAGGCGTTGCAGCCGCCCGAATGGGCGCCCTTCGCCAAGACCGCGGCGCACCGCGAGAAGGCGCCCGAGCAGCCGGACTGGTGGCATCACCGTGCGGCGTCGGTATTGCGCAAGCTCTACTTGCGCGGCCCGCTCGGAACCGAGCGGCTGGCGCGGCTCTACTCGGGACCAGTTGACCGCGGGAGCAAGCCCAACCGCTCGCACCCCGGCAGCCGCAAGGTCCTGCGACTGATGATGCAGCAGCTGGAGACGGCGGAGCTGGTCGAGCGCTCGTCGAAGGGACGCCGGGTTGCGCCCCGCGGACAGTCGCTGCTTGACAACACCGCACACGCGCTGCGCCCCGAGGTTAACGCCGCCTTCGAGCGGCTGGAGCGCTACTGATGGAGGACCGCGAACTCGAGGAGCTGCGACAGCGACGGCTGCAGGAAATGCAGGCGCAGGCTGAACAGCAACTGGCGCGGGAGCAGGAGCAGCTCACCCACAAAGCACAGGTTCAGGGCGCACTGCGACAGCTGATGAGCGCCGAGGCGAAGGAGCGGCTGGCGCAGGTGCGCGTCGCCCGCCCCGGGACCGCCGCCGCCGTCGAGCAGCAGCTGCTGGAGCTGGCGAGCGAGGGGAAGCTGACGGGACCAATTGATGACGCTACACTACAGCAGATGCTGGCGCAGTTTTCGCGCAAGCGCGAGACGACGGTCGAAATCCGGGGGTATCGCGATGTCTAGTCGCAAGCCCTACGCAAAGAAGCTGCGGCTCAACAAGCTGGTGAAGCGCAACCGACGCGTTCCCGCATGGGTGATGCAGCGCACCAACCGCCGCTTCACTTCGCATCCCAAGCGGCACTTCTGGCGCCGTGGGAGACTCCACCGCTAATGGCCGACGACGAGCTGCAGCTGGAGCGCATCTACACCATTCCGCTGCGCAAGCTCTACCGCGTGCCGCGCACGCGCCGCGCGCCGGTGGCGATGCGTATAGTCGAGGATTTTCTGGTACGGCACATGAAGCCCGAGCGCGATGGCGTCGCGGTGCGCACCGCCGCCGAAGCTCGCAAGGGCAAGTCCGAGGACCGGGCGCTCTTCATCGACCCGCCGGTCAACGAGGCTATCTGGGCGCGCGGTATCGAGAAGCCGCCGTCACGCATCCGGGTACGGGCGCTGAAGTTCGAGGACGGCAGCGTCGTCGTGCATCTCGCCGAGTAGATGACGCTCCTACGGCAGGACCTTTTCAATTCCCCCTACGTCGGCGTATTCTGCGCCGTCTCTGATGCGCTGGCACTACTGCCGCCCGGCATCCCGGCCGACGACCGCGAAGCCATCTCGGAAGCGCTGGGCGCGCCGGTCATCGAGGCGACCGTTGGCGGTAGCCGCGTGCTCGGGACGCTCGTAACCCTGAACTCGCAGGGGCTACTGGTCTCCAACCTAGCGACCGATCGCGAGCGCAATGCGCTCGCGGCCGCCGCTGAAAGGCACGGACTGAAATTCGGTGTGCTTGAGGAGCGCGCCAACGCCGCCGGCAATAACTTGCTTGTCAGCAACTCCGGCGGCGTCTGCAGCCCGCGGCTCTCGCCGGCGGCACGCGAAGCGGCCGGGGCGGTGCTGGGGGTCGAGCTGCGGCCGCAAACGCTGGGCGAAATGGAGAACGTTGGGATGCTCGCCTGTGTTACACCGCACGGCGGCGTCTGCCATCCCGAAATCCCCGACGAGGAGCGGCAGGCGCTCGGCCAGCGGCTCGGCGTGGAAATCATGGAGTGCACCGCCAACTTCGGGATGCCGCTCATCGGGGCCGGGGTCGTGGCCACCGCGACGGGGGCGGTCTGCGGCCGCGCCAGCACCGGTATCGAGATGGGACGACTCGAAGAAGCGCTACAACTCTTCTGATACACTTATAATGCAGAGAGCATTCGCGCACCGATGGCGTCGGAGCTCGACCGGCTGATGCAGCGCGTAGCGCTGGGCGTGGCGGTGCTGACGCTGACCGGCATGGGCTACGGCGAATTGAGCTACGGCGGCCCGACCGGCGACGTCCCCGACGCCGGCGAACTCGCCGGCTGGCCGGTGCTGCCGCCCTTCGAGGACCACATCACCGATACCGTCTACGCTCCCGGCGGGGGCATTTATCGCGGGCCGGCGACAACCAACAACCACGACTTCCCCGTCGAGCAGTACGCAACCGGCGCAATCATCGAGCTTAAGGGCGACGGTACGGGCGACCTGGACCTGGCGATTTACGGCACCGAAGGGCAGGAGTGCGGCTCATCGGGCAACCCGGGCGACGAGGAGAAGGTGACCATGACCTTCCGCGACTTCGCCGCCTGCGGCACCGGCGATTATACGGCAGAGGTGACGAACTTCGGCTCGGCACCCAACAGCTACGACCTGTTCATCACCGTGCTCTACGAAGGCGCTGCGGCCGCCGGCTGAAGCGTTTTCAGGGCGAAATCCCGGACGGCCTCGCTCGCACGCGCGCGGGCAGTGCGGAGCACTGCCCGCCCGTCCCCCTTTTAACCGGCCTGCGCTGGCCCCCCGGCATCGTCGGGAGAGGCTATTTTGGCAGAGACTGAAAGCGGTACAGTGCTGGAGTGCAATATCGAGACCGAGATGCGCAAGTCGTACCTTGAATACGCCATGTCGGTCATCGTTGGCCGCGCCCTGCCCGATGCACGGGACGGGCTGAAGCCGGTCCACCGGCGGGTGCTCTTCGCAATGCGCGAAATGGGCTCGGGGCCACGCTCGCCCTACAAGAAATCAGCGCGCATCGTCGGCGACACGATGGGGAAATACCATCCCCACGGCGACCAGGCCATCTACGACACAATGGTGCGCATGGCGCAGGATTTCTCGTTGCGCTACCCGCTGGTTGACGGGCAGGGTAATTTCGGCTCGGTCGACGGCGACCGCGCCGCAGCGATGCGCTACACCGAGTCGCGGCTGGCGCCCATCGCGGAAACCGTATTGCGCGATATTGACGAGGATACGGTCGACTTTGTCAACAACTACGACGGTTCGCTACAGGAGCCGTCCGTGCTGCCGGGAGTCCTGCCGGGGCTGCTGGTCAATGGCTCGGCCGGCATCGCGGTCGGGATGGCGACCAACATGCCGCCGCACAACCTTGCGGAGGTCGTGGAGGCATTGCTACTGCAACTGGCCGACCCCGGAGTATCGCTGGCGCGCATCATGGAGGTGCTACCGGGACCGGATTTCCCAACCGGCGGAACCATCATGGGGCGGCAGGGCATCTACAACGCTTTCTCGAAGGGGCAAGGGCAAATCAAGCTGCGCGGTCGCGTAGCCCACGAAGAGGCGGGCAAGCAGCAGCGACTGATTATCAGCGAAATTCCCTACGGACTACAGAAGAACCGGCTACTCGAGGAAATCTCGAAGCTGGTGCGCGACAAGAAGGTCGCCGGCATCCGCGACCTGCGCGACGAGTCGGACCGGCGCGGGATGCGCGTCGTGGTCGAGCTGAAGCAGGATGCGTCGCCGCAAATCGTCGAGAACCTGCTTTTCAAGCACTCGGCGCTCGAGAGCAGCTTCGCCGTAAACGCCGTAGCGCTGGTGAAAGGGCAGCCGGTGCGGCTGGCGCTGCCGCAGCTACTCGCAGTCTACCTTGAGCACCGGCGCGAAGTGGTCGAGCGGCGCAGCCGCTTCCGACTCAGGAAAGCGCAGGAACGGGCGCATATCGTCGAGGGGCTGCTGCTCGCGATTTCGCAGCTCGACGCGATTATCGATTTCATCCGCAAGGCTGACGGGCGCGACGCGGTCGTCGCGGGGCTGCAAACGCAGTTCAACCTGAGCGAGCCGCAGGCGAAGGCGATTGCCGAGATGCGGCTCTACCAGCTTTCGCGGCAGGACGCCGACGCCCGGCGCAACGAACTGGCGGAGCTCAAGGCGACCATCACCGACCTGCAGGACGTGCTGGCGCGGACCGAACGGGTGAGCGAAATCATCCGCGGCGAACTGCTCGAGCTGAAGGAGAAATACGGCGACGAGCGGCGCACCGAGATTTCCGACTGGGAAGGCAACATCGATACTGAAGATTTGATACCGCGCTCGCAGGTAGTCGTAATGCGAACGCAGGAGGGCTACATCAAGCGCGTCGAGCTGGACGAGTACCGCGCGCAGCGGCGTGGCGGCAAGGGGCGCATCGGCATCAAGGCCAAGGAGGGTGACACGCCGGTCGAAATCTACTCGCTCGGCTCGCACGACCATGTCCTGTTCTTCACCAGCGACGGCTCGATGTACTTCCTGAAGGCGTGGCAGGTTCCCGACGTCTCGCGCTACGCCAAGGGCACTCCGCTGGTACAGCTGCTCGAGAAGCTGGACGAGAAGCGGCACGAATCGAACGAGAAGGTGCTGCGGATGCTGCCGGTCGCCAATCTGGAGGCCGAAGGCCACTACCTGGTGCTGGCGACGCGTAACGGCATCGTCAAGCGCACGCGACTCGAGGAATTCACGCAGCGCATCGCGCGCGGCTGGAAGGTCGACCAGGGCTTCCGCGCCATCACGCTCAAGGAGGGCGACGAGCTGATTGACGTCGCCATCTCGGATGGCTCAAGCCAGGTGATGTTCGCCACCCGCAACGGGATGGCAAACCGCGCCAGCGAAGGCGAAATCCGCGTCGTTGGCCGCGGAGGGCAGGGGGTCATCGGCATCCGGCTCAAGGAGGGCGATTCGGTCATCAGCATGGCGCTGGTCGACGATGAAGGAACACTCCTGACAATTACCGAACTCGGCTACGGCAAGCGCGCCAGCGTCGCCAACTACCGGCTCACGAAGCGCGGCGCACGCGGCGTCCTGAACCTGAAGCCAGACGCGAAGAGCGGGGATGTCATCGCCTGCCTGCCAGTAGGGGACGCGCAACAACTGCTCGCAACCACCAGCAGCGGCAAGGTCATCCGCACCGAGATAGAGACAATCCGTGAAATCAAGCGTATCGGCCGCGGCGTCAAGGTTATGTCGCTCGAGAAGGGCGAAAAGGTAGTCGCGGTGGCACTGCACACCGAAGTCGAGAGCGACGACGAGGAGTCGGCCGCCGCGGACGAGCAGGTGCCGTCCGGGCTCTGCCCCGAGTGCCGCTCGGGCCGCCTGAAACCGGACGGCGACAAGCTGATTTGCGGCACCTGCGGGCTGATTATCGATGCCTGAAAAACCGATCCGCGACTTTACCGCTAGCCCCGAAACGACGCTGGCGGAGCTGCTCGAGCGGTTCGGCGCGACAGGCGGCTTCACCGCCGCCAAGCTGGCGACTGCCGCCGGCATCATGCGCCGCATGCACGACGCCGATTGCACCGTCTTCCTGAGCTTCCCGGCCGACATCATGGCGACCGGGACGCGCGGCGTGCTGCGGCAGCTGGTCGCCGACGGCTTCGCAGACGTAGTCGTGACCACCTGCGGGACGCTCGACCACGACATCGCGCGCACGCGCGCCGACTACTACCACGGCGATTTCGCGCTGGACGACGCCGCGCTCCGTGAGCGCGGCGTCAACCGGCTCGGGAACGTGCTGGTGCCTGACGATTCTTACGGAATTCCCATCGAGAAATGGATGCAACCATTTCTCGACGACCTGTATAAAAAACAGAAACGGTGGACACCATGGGAAATCTGGCGTGAAATGGGCGAGCGGCTGGCGCAGGAAGAGAGGGGGGGCGAGTCGCTTCTGGCCGCCTGCGCGGCACGCGGCGTGCCGGTCTTCGTCCCCGGCTTCAGCGATGGTGCGGTCGGTTCGCAACTGTGGCAGTTCTGGCAGTCGCAGCGCGACTTCACCCCCGACACGCTAGCGGACGAGCACGCGCTTTCAGACATCGTTCACGACGCGCCCGCCACGGGCGCGCTGATGATTGGCGGCGGCATTTCGAAGCACCACGTCATCTGGTGGAACCAGTTCCGCGACGGACTCGACTATGCCGTGCAAATTACCACCGCCCCCGAGTGGGACGGCTCGCTCTCCGGCGCGCGCGTCCGCGAAGCGGTCTCGTGGGGCAAGGTGAAGCCAGAGGCGCGACGCGTCACGGTCGAGGGCGACGCGACAGTGCTGCTGCCATTGCTGGCGGGGGCGCTAGACTAAAGCCATGGCGCGCTCCCCAAGCATGGCGCGCGCTATCGTCCGCGGGGTTCCCGACTCCTTCGAGCAGGCGACTGCGCACTATTTCGGCAGCGGCCCGACCGACGTGGCGGAAGCGCGACGGCAGCACGCCGCGTACGTCGCTGCGCTGCGTGGCTTCGGCGTTACCGTCACCGAACTGGCGGCCGACGATGAATATCCAGACTGCATCTTTGTCGAGGACCATGCGGTGGTCCATGACGGCCGCGCGCTGCTGACCCGTTCCGGGCTGGCGTCGCGCCGCGGCGAGCAGCCGCCGGTCGCCGCGGCGCTGGGTGCAGCGCTGGAACTGGTCGAGATGGAGCCACCCGCCGTGCTCGACGGCGGCGACGTGCTGCGGGTCGGCGACTGCTACCTTGTCGGGATTTCGACCCGCACCACCCGCGCCGGCGCGCAGGCGCTGCGCGATTTCGTCGCGCCGCTACCGGTGCACGAAGTGGCGATTCCCGACGACCAGCTGCACCTGAAATCTATCTGCACGTCGCCCGGGGAAGGATTGCTACTGGTGCCCGACCACGCGCTGCGCGACGGGGAGCTCGAGCGCTGCGCCGAGGTCCTGCGCGTCCCCGCTGCCGAGGCCTACGGCTGCAACGTCATCGCGTTCGGCGAGAAGCTGCTGCTGCCGGATGGCTATCCGGCGACGCATGCGCTGCTCGCGAAGCGCGGCTTCCAGCTGCACCCGCTCGAGATGTCGCAAATCCGCGCCGCCGACGGCTCGCCCACCTGTCTCTCGGTCTTCTACTAAACGCACACGACTCTGGTTTCGGCCAGCAGGTCGCCGATGCGCTGCCGGCGCGGCTGGGCCAGCAGCAGGAGCGTGTCAGCGAGCAGGAACAGCAGGCCGAAAGTCGGGACCTGCCAGCCCAGCCGGGCAAAGTTTCGGATGAACGCCTGACGGTAGCCCACGTTGCCGCCGTCGGCCCGGACGACGCGTATCTTCAGGAGCCGCTTGCCGAACGTACCGCCACTCCTGGCTTCCTGCCATGCCAGCCCCGAGTCAAGCACCAGCCCCGCCACCTCGGCAATCGCCAGCAAGTGTGCTTCGGGAATATCCAGCCCGAAAACCAGCAGCACCACGAACAGTACCAGCGCTTGCGCCAGCAGTAGCAGCGTCGCATCGACCAGGAACGCGAGCAGTCGCTGGAGGAACGTCGCGGATTGCACTCGTCAGCGCGGCTCTTCCGAGTCGCGCCGCGACTTGTAGACCGCCCATTCGGTATCGCTGACGCGGTCGTCGCCGTCGATGTCCAGCTGCGGCCCGCTGCCGCCGCCGCCCTGACCGCGTCGCGAGGCGACGACGATGGCGACGATGGCGATGATTATCACGAGGCAGATGCCGCCGCAGATGAGCATTCCCTGCTGCACCAAATCCTCAATCCAGGAGAGCAGTTCGGCCAAATCTAATTCCCAGTCGAGGATGAAAAGGTCGTAGGTGAGGCTGCCGTTCGGGACCGTGTCGTTCCACGGTACATCGGCGTTGTCGATGACCAGTACCATTTCCTGATCGCTGGGGAAAGTGATGTTGATGGCGAGCGTCGAGACGTCGAGCCATTCGCGGTAGGGCTGGAATTCCTCGCTGGCGTTGCCGAGGTCACCCCTCAGTTCACCCCAGTAGACGTCGTAACGCAGCAGGAAGATGTCGGCGCGGCCGCTGCCGTTGATGCTGAAGGTGAATTCGGCCCAGTACTCGTCGCCGCCCGACAGGGCGTGATACTGGTAGACGCCTTCTTCCACGGCAATGCCGCGGTAGTCGCGCTCGCGCGGGAGGAACTTGAACGTCGGGCCGTCAGCCGCTGCGAGCGGTAGCAGCAGCGCGACCGCCAGCACGACGAGCAAGGCGGTCGCGCCCCGAATGCGGTTGTCGGTCCCCTGCCCGACCATGCCGTCGACTGCGGCGACCGATATTTAAGCCCAATTCAACGGCCGCCGCCCCAC